>CAZZIX010000356.1:0-2809 GCA_964654345.1 uncultured Methylomarinum sp. | reverse complement strand
AAGCCGGTCATTTCGCCTAAAGGCGACTTACAGCACACTGAAATCATCATCCGGGTCATTCGGCTTTTGGTTTTCTATATATTCCTTCCAGACTTCGTCTGTCACATTTCCACTTGAGGCAACCCAATATCCTCTGGCCCATAGATGTTGACCCCAATACCTCTTCCTCAGCGAAGAAAACTCCGACAACAACTTGTGCGAACTCTTCCCTTTCAGATACTGAACAGCCTTCGAAACTGATAGGTTCGGCGGAATTCCCAGCAGCATATGCACATGATCTCGATTGATCGACCCCGCATAGATGATCATTTCCCGACTTCGCGCTATCTCCCAAAGCAACTCCCTACAACGCAATCCAACATCCCCTCCCAGTATCGGATAACGATACTTCGTCACCCAGACAAGGTGTATTTACAATCCCAAATCGTATGGCTGCCGTGCTTATGATTTTGCATTGCATCAGCATATCACTCTATCCTTGCCGCCTAAAGGCGGGGGATTTACAGAGCACCTATCGGGGACTTTAAACTAATATTTCGCATCCGTGCGATTCTGAACAGTTGATGATTGAATCTTCAGCTTTTACCACCATAATCAAACAATAATTAGCATTATAATACAATGAGTTATGGCGTTTCCCGATGCTAATTCGATGAATTGAACCAGTTATGACTTTAATGCATTTATAAATACCTCTCTATGCCACTATCATCATATGACTAATTTCCTATATGTGGCCCCATTAAATATCAACTACTATCTGGATAAGATTGATTATACAAATTTATGGTGATCACTAATGAATAAACTCTGGACACTACTGGTTTCTACTGTGTTTTACTTGACACTAACTAATGCGCAGGCATCATCATAATATAGTCGATGAAATTAATTTCGGGGTGGGCGGGTTTGAGATTGTAAATACCATTATCTAGCACATCGTGGTGGCATCACTCATTAGACTTAACCAGCATATCCATTGATCGCATCTTAGGTGCAACCCTCTCTATCATTGCGACGGGTATAGATGCTACTAGTAAAGTCCTGGTTCAATTCGAGAACAATAACCTGGGTTACCTCAACAGCAGCTCCACAATCGTGTTTAATTTAAGCCCCTCATGGTTATTACAAGGTTTTTTTGAGCAACAAGACAACTGCCCTCAATATCATGGAAGGACAAAGTACCACAATTTATTCATCTATTCTTACTGTTGAAATACCAGTAACCTGGAACAATAAGCCTGCTACTATTTTGTTTGCATCACAAAACGTTCACAAATCAAGCTTTAATATAAAACAGATGCCCTGGTAACTAAATATTCCCTTCACAATGAGGATATTAGTTTCAATCAAAATAATATTAATTATTTCGTCCTGACTTCAAAAGCCTTATTCTTTTGTAGAGAACTGTAACTGGGTGAAGGTAATAGTTTATTAAGCAATAATATATCAACAACCATCCACAGTAGCAGGGGGGGTGTGGTGACAGCATCTGCAAGAGGCTATTATTGTTAAAATCAACTCCAGTGCTCCGGACACCTCTCTTCTGGTTCATAGGCTTAATGTAGCCAACAGTGTGGGCACGAGTTTTCTGCTCACACAGGAAACTTTATGCCTCAGTTTCATATTTTCAGCGCACAAAAGCAAAGCAGCACATGGGCACAAACCCTGCGTTCACCAAACACCGTTATATTTTACCGTGCAATCTACGATTGCTATTTCCCATACCACTTAATTTTCCAACAATAATACTTTTCCTGGTTTCTCTCAGTAATTATGTATTTAATGAATTTTAACTCATACCAGCCCCTGATAAATAGAAAATTACTAACATAAATCCATAAATCTTATATAATATTTCACTGCTAGCCCGGTAATGAGTAGATATGGAAGCCCGATTTACCATGATTGACATAATAAATACGAGATAACTGATTGAAGAAAAAGGAGAATCAGGCCATAGTTGGTTACAATCTGACCTTCTCACAAATATTAAACCCTGTTCCAGAATATGAATTTGAGACCCTGTAAAAATAGCATCATCCTGTTCAAGCCTTCCGAACAGCTTCAGACTGGCCACAGTTTTTAACGCAGACACAGGCCCATCACCCTTGCTCATCTGGAAGTGCAAAACTTACACGCTTAAACCTTGGGTCGTATTAGTAAAGATAAACCATACAATCTGAATGAAGTGCTATATTAAGGAAACCCTGATTAATTCCACCATTCGTGGCAAAGCCTTTCGGCTCTGCTCAGAGCGAACGGAATTAATCAGAGCTTTCTTAAGTATTTTTTAATAAATTATAGCTATTAGCTAACCGAATAAATCTTTATGTTAATTTCACAAAATTATAAACTCCAATATTCTTCCTGGTGTTTTAAACAATCAATTGTTTATCGAGACTTCGGGGTAGCTACGTGAGCACCATACGAATTTTTAAGCACTATATCAAAGTCCCCCTTTTATTTTTATCGATGCTTGAATTTGGTGTTCTGGTCAGCTCAGTCTACCTGGCAGCTGATATTCGCATGCCGCATATGAAATATGATGGGCTTGATGAATTACTGAGTTATGGCACTAGAGCACAAATCTATGCTATCACTATGATATTTGGGATGATGGCCGTAGGCTTGTATCAGGCAAGAATCCGTGAGGGGATAATTGGAATTTTGTTGCGGCTGATTATCGCCTATTCAATAGGCATCGTAGCCTTAGCCCTGTTATTTTATCTTGTGCCAGATGCATTTCTTGGGCGCGGTATATTAATAATATCAACCATTCTCTCACTAACCATAATATTGGTTATTC
>CAZZIX010000355.1:0-2833 GCA_964654345.1 uncultured Methylomarinum sp. | reverse complement strand
AGTTGTACACTTCTATTTCCTCTAAACTCATTAACATCTAATTTATAAGCCGCTTTAATTGACCGAATGCCTAACCAATTTTCTGATTTTTCAACAAAAAAGGCAATCGCATCAATTAACAGCTCACTAGAGGGGAACCTTAATACAAATTTAAGATGCTGTTGCCCAACAACTCTGCATTGAACCACATCAAAAACCCCATCAAAAACGGGCTCAGGAAATGCCTGCCCCCAGGTTCCTGCATTATTTAACACCTCCGTAAATTCTAAGGTTATTTCTTTTTCTGATAGTTGGCCATCTGTATATATTTTTTGTTCTAGATCTACATTGTTTAAATGCTTAGCCACCACCTCATCAAAAGCTAATGCAAAAACTGGGTAATCATGCATCTTAATACTCATGCCTGCTGCCATTGCATGCCCTCCAAACTTACTCAATATTTGTGGATGTAAGGCAGCTATTTCACTTAAAACATCACGTATATGCACACCTGAAATTGACCGAGCTGAACCTTTTATTTCTCCATCATCAACAGATGCAAATGCGACAACGGGTCTATGTAACCGGTCTTTAATTCTGGAGGCTAAAATACCGATCACACCTTGATGCCAATCCTTCTCAAAAATACATACCCCAGCCGGTAAATGTTTCTCATCCAGCACATGCATTTCTTTTAAAAGAGATAAGGCTTCGGTTTTCATTTGAGCTTCAACCTCTTTACGGTCTTGATTAAGCTCATCCAGCTGCCTAGCCATGTCTTTAGCCAATGCATCATTTTCACTTAATAAACATTGGATACCTAATGACATATCATCCATACGCCCTGCCGCATTTAATCGGGGTGCTAATGCAAAACCCAAATCAGATGGATGGATTGAGCCGAACTGTTTACCCGCTATTTCAATTAATGCTTTTATTCCAGGATGGGCTTGGCCAGAACGTATTCTTAATAACCCTTGATGAACTAATATTCTATTGACTTGATCCAAAGCGACTACATCAGCTACTGTCCCCAAGGCAACAAAATCTAACAGCTGGGCTAAATTAGGTTGCTGAATATTTTGTTTTTCAAACCATTTTTTTTCACGCAAACGGCTTCTTAATGCCATCAGAACATAAAAAATAACCCCTACTCCAGCAATATTTCCACTTGGAAATTCATCACCTTCTACATTAGGGTTAACAATGGCATCTGCGCCGGGGATTTGCTCACCTGGTAAATGATGGTCTGTTACCAAAACCTTGATCCCCGCATCCTTTGCTACTTTAACTCCATCTATACTAGAAATTCCGTTATCGACGGTAATAATTACATCAGGATTTTGCTGCTTGACCAACTCTACTATTTCTGGTGTAAGCCCATAACCATATTCAAACCGATTGGGAACAACATAAGAAACATCAGTAGCACCTAATAATTCCAACCCTTTTATAGCAACAACACAACTAGTTGCACCATCTGCATCAAAATCAGCAACAATACAAATTTTCTGCTGTTGTTTAATGGCGGTGATTAAATGCTCTACCATTAATTCCATACCAGACAGCAACCAAGGAGAAGGAAGTTTTGCTAATGTCCGTTCTATTTGCTCATTTTCTATGATTCCTCGTGTTAAAAATATTTTTAACAGGATGGGATCAATATCTTTTAAAAATGACTTTTTCTTATTTTGAGGGCGAGGAACTATTTTTTTTTTAACACCTTGATGATACATAAATAAACTTGATTTTTTTATATTCTACTTAGGCAACTGGAAATAAATAATCTTCCTGCATATGGGTGTAATTAAAAGTGAAGGAAATAAAAATATGGTTGGGCTGCCGCCTTTTTGGTAACCCAACACCACAACCGCTAAAGATGTTGGGTTAACAATAGAGCTGTTAGCCAATACACACTTCGCTTTTAATCACTCCTTGCACATGAATATGAAGAATTTGATTCATTCTCTGTTAAGTGTTTAACGATTAGTATCAAAGCTTCAGACAAGAAGTCATAGTTTTGAACTTTCTATCAGCTATCTACTCTCTTTAGTTTTACTGAAGTAAGAAATTTATGAAGAAAGTAGCACTAGTGCTTAGCTTTAGTTAAAACTAATTTTTCTTAACCTTTTCAGTTCATTTATAGCTAAGAAAAATATTTACAATTACTTCGGTGTTCTTGGTAATTTCAACTATATTTAATGACACAAACCAATTTAAAAATTGGAATTTCATTAACTATTTTAAAGGAGCAATTTTTTATGCCTATAGAGACATCATTAGCACAAAAGCAAACTGATTCAATTAAAGATGAGCCGTTAATGTTAAACCTGAAACGCAGAATCAAACATCAGGCAATCATTACTATTTCAGTTTTATTTGCAATTCCAGCCGTATTTGTTGGTATACCCCATCTTATTAATTAATTACCCTTTTTTATTTTCAAAAAAATAATCTATTAACATTCCCAACCTATCTTACTCCGTAAATAACCGGTATAAAGCCGGTTTTTTTGTAATTAAAAACTTATATTTTACATTTGATCCAATATAGCTTTTTTCACCGCATCCAGCGTCGCTTCAATAGTCACAGGGTGAGAATCTTTGCATTGACTAATTGCCGTATCAGGGTCTTTCAATCCATTCCCCGTTAAAGTACATACAATTTTACTGCCTTCAGGAATTTTTCCATTTTCAATATCTTTTAAAGCACCAGCTAACGATGTTGCTGATGCAGGTTCACAAAAAATCCCTTCATTAGATGAAAGCATTTTATGTGCTTCTAAGATTTTTTCATCGCTAAAACAATCAAACCAACCACCTGATTCTTTTTGTGCATTCCAGGCAAAGTCCCA
>CAZZIX010000354.1:0-2833 GCA_964654345.1 uncultured Methylomarinum sp. | reverse complement strand
CTACTCAATCAATGCAAACAATATATCCTTTTCTACCCACATATCAACTTTCATTCCTTTTACATAAATAGTTAGTGGTTTGCTACCTTTAGCTAATGCAGGAAAATCATTAAATATTTGTCGGTCGTATTGGGTTTCATAAAGTGATTGTACTTTATTAGTTTTATTGTTCATCAATCTTAATTGCAACGCTGTCACTCCTTGTATAGAGCAGTATCGCCCCCCAAGTAAACGCTGTTCCGATCTCTTAAACAGTGTGGGGCTTACTGGTAAAAAACCTAATTGCTTAAAATAGTTTGAAATTCCCTGCATCGAATCAAAACTAATTTCCAGTGGTTTTAATTTCAGATGATTTTCAGCCACCTCCTCTGCAATTCTTAGCTCTATTGATTTAGGTGAAAAATTAGTTGAATTGACTAAATAAAAGCTCAACCCAACAACCATAACTAACGCCGATGTTACCGTAGCCATTTTGTACCACGATAAAAAAGGCTTTATTGTTTGCTTATCATGTTTTTCCTGTAACGCTTGTAACTTTCTGAATTGTTTGGAGGACAATGTTTTATCATTCAGGTGCTGCTGTACGCTATTTTTAAGTGGCTGTTTCATTTTTTAGACACCTCTTTTTGTAACGAGGGTTGTAAGTCTAGCTCCTCATTAAACTGTTGTTTAATGCGTAGCCTCATCCGATGGATTTTTGATAATACTGTCCCTTTTGGCATTTTCAACATGTCTGCAATTTCTTGGGTTGTATAGCCTTCAATTGCCCAATAAAAAAGTATTTCTCTCTCCATGGGTTCAAGATACTCTAAAACTTGTTCGATTAAATCATCATCAATACTGATGCTTTCTAATGTTTTAATATCAAAATCTATATAATCCTGTTCTTCAAAAGGCACGGATTGATGCTTAGCTTGTTTTCTATAATCATCAATAAATTGATGACGAATAATCCTATACATAAATGCCAGGCTGTTTTCTTTTTTTGTCTTACTTTTTAAAAATTTTTCCAATGAATTTTGCAATAAATCATAAGCACTACTTTCATCAGCTGTTAAGCTGTAGCAAAAGCGATACAATTGATTCAAAGAGTCCTGACTAAACATGCTTTACCTTAAAATCACCAATCCAGCCTTGCTTTATTAATTTAGGCAGATCATCGTCAATATCCATTTGTACTAATTCAGCAAGCATTTTTCCTGCTTTTATATGCGATAGCAAGGTGTACATCATTGTGTCGATAGGAATCAATTCGATGTGGTTATTATTTCTAAAAATACAATATTTTTCTGCTTTAGAGCTCACCGTTTGTTGAGTATCTAATTCATTCTGATTTAACTGCCAAATTGATACGATTGGATAATCGGAACTCATAAACCGAAAACAAGGAGCTAATTGAAAGACACTTTGCGCTTGCTGCTCCTCTGATAATTGTGAGTAGGCTAAAAAATCAAATACTGAGGCTTGTGCAGCATAATAAATTTGATGATAAAACCATTCAAGTTTCGCTAAATCGCTTAAATAAGGAAAGTCTTTTAATTCCTCTCGTAGTTGGTTTTGCATCCCGATAAAGTCAGAAAAATGCTCGCCATAAACATTCAAATCATAATGTACAGAAGGATAGTTTCTAATATAGAGACTCGCTAATTGTTTAAAATATTTTTCTCCTAAAATTTTCTTACATACAGGATAGATTTGTACCAAACTTTTTTGTAATGCACTATGAACATTATTTTGATAAATAGCGAGCTGTTGATCAGGAAGTAAGTCTTCACACGGTTCTAAATATTTTAAAAAATC
Organism: uncultured Methylomarinum sp.; assembly: GCA_964654345.1. Classification (GTDB taxonomy): domain Bacteria; phylum Pseudomonadota; class Gammaproteobacteria; order Methylococcales; family Methylomonadaceae; genus QPIN01. Next base: position 1,033 of record CAZZIX010000354.1, on the reverse strand, counting down.
ATCTGCAGAGGAAGAACTACTTACTTGTTGAATAAAGCTTTCTTGAAATAATTTAAGTCTCATTTATCGCACTTTATAGAACATGAGTTAGCTATAAACTCAGCTTTTTCTGCTTCGTTCAATAGTGTTTGCAGCGGTGGAATATCATTATCCCATTCAATCAGAGTAGGAATGTCAGATTTACGTTGCATAAGACGTTGATATAGTTTCCAGACAGGTTCTGAAACAGGGTTATTATGTGCATCCAGCAAATAATTTTCGTATTGCTGATAGCCTGCTAAATGAATTTCCTTAATACGATCTATAGGTAGCTGGTCAATATAAGACTCGCCATCTAAACCTTGATTCACTTGATTAACATAAATATTATTAACATCGACTAATAAGTAACAACCTGTTTTTTTAACCAATTCAATTATAAAATCAAGCTCAGTCATCTCGCTTTTTTTAAAAGCCATATAACTGGAAACATTCTCAATTAACAAAGGTTCACCCAACAAATCCTGAATTTGTAAAATACGGTTAACACAATGATTCAACGATACCTGGTTATAAGGAATAGGAAGTAAATCATGACTATGAATACTCATTGCTGAAGTAAAGCATAAATGCTCAGAAATCCATGCAGCATCAACACGCTTTGCTAATGCTTTAATCCGTTGACAATACTCCTTATCCAATGGATCCACTGAAGCTAAAGACATACCAACACAATGTAGAGTTAGTCGATAATGATCGGCAATAGTATCCAACTGAGTCAATACCAAGCCACCATCTACAAGGTGATTATCCGCAAGCAACTCTAACCAGGAAATACTTGGCAAGGTGGCTATAATCTCATTAATATGTCGAGAACGAAGACCAATACCAACACCGGATATTGGTCTTGTCTCTTTAGCCAAAGCAGGCATTATTCCTTCGCTGGTTTTACCATGGCTACTTTACCGCCTGTAATTTTTGTGCAAGTTCCCTCTGGCAGATAGACCCATTCGTTAGTGTCATTATCTGTTTTTGACTGTCCTGAGCAACTATG
>CAZZIX010000353.1:0-2846 GCA_964654345.1 uncultured Methylomarinum sp. | reverse complement strand
CAATTAATAGAGATGCCCTTAACTTAATGGTTCCAAAAGTATTGGCAGTATAGGTTTCGCTTGAAATGTTGATAAATAGGCAAGTTACAATGCGAGAACTTATGGAATTATTCATACTATTATAATGGTGCGCCCTAGAGGATTCGAACCTCTGGCCTCGGCCTCCGGAGGGCCGCGCTCTATCCAGCTGAGCTAAGGGCGCATGATTAGGTGAGATGCTTCACGGGTTTATTGTGTTAATTTACAACTGATAAGCAGTCTTAAATTTTCAAAGTTCGGAGCAAGTTATGTGTCCATTGCAGAACTTCAATACCATCACCAATTATACTGGAAGTTTTATAAAATTGTTGGTGAAAAAAAAACGGATCTTTAGTTTAGAGAGTATAAAACTTTGGTAATAAACTTATGGTGACTTGAATTTCTAATAATATTTTAGAAGGCATATTTATTGAGTTTCATAAGGTAACTTTAGTTAATGTTAATCATAAAATTTGGGCGTAGAAAAATTTTTCTAAATTGCTTTCAGTATGGATTATGAGTACTATTTATTATTTGGTATTCCTATTAATTCTGACTGAACAGGCATTCGCTTAAATTGATTGAGAACAAGTTGAAGAGACCTATTACTTATTTGTCCCGAAAACTGATGAAGTTATAGAAAAATTTAAGTGTTTAGGTGCCAGTTATGAATTAATACTAGTTGCCTATTTAGATACAAGTAATAAAAATAACAGGAGGGCAGGTTTGTGATTGGTGTTATGATTAGACATTTACATCCAATCAATTTTTGGAAGTTATATCTCTTTAAGACATTGTTCATAACAATGTAGTTAAAAGGATTCTGGGGTTGGATTTGAGTTTTGTAACGAAAAAATTAAAATAAAGAGGTAAACAAAATGACTTTTGGTGGAATCATTGCTATTTTTATAGCAATATGGATTTATAGAACAGCTCTTGAGCATAAAACAGGCAATGCACTTTATTGGGTAGCAGGAAGCTTTATTGTGTTTTTAGCTGTACAGTTTTTAGCGATAAATCTCAATGGGTTAATTATTGAGACCTTTGATACTGATATAAATAGCGAATATGACAGTGCTGGTGGTCTTAATGCACGGGATAACAGTGATTCAGCAGGGTTGCAGTCTGGTTCTGGGGGGTCAGTAATTGGTGTTATTTTTGAACTTCTTACGTGGATTCTTCCTTTCTTTGTGGTTGCAATTATCAGACAACTTTGGATGTTAAAACAGTCTTTTAATTTTATGGGGTTATTTAGTGGGCTTAAAGAAATGTTTATTAGCATTAAGAATAGCTTTAAGACTTCTGACGGTGAAGTATAGTTGGACTAAATTCTATTTACGCTTAAATTAATTATTTTTAAGAGTAGCTGAGTAGCTAGCTCTAAAGTAAGTTTGTTGCGTATAGAAAAAAGCCCGGATTAGTCTGGGCTTTTTTTGTTGAATAAATAACTTTAACAACAAGCAAGTCTTTTTGTCTGTCTTGAAGATGAACAAAAATCCTGCAATTAATTCAAAATACTGTTTACAATTAAAACCAGCAAAAGAATAAACAAAACTGTAAAAATAAAGCCTACAAGCAGGTAGCTAGGTAAAGAACCATGTTCAAAGTCTATTTTTCTGTTTTTCTCACTCTGAACGCCAATTGCCGCAGCAAAAACGCTTTTAACAACATGTAATAAATTTGGTTTCGACATTTTTCTCTCATTTTTATTTTAGTGCCTGAGCATAGAGATCAGGTGGTTTCTTAAAGCACAATATCTTATCCTTCTATCTTAATCAAATTCGACCATCAATATTAATATGAACAAAACCGAATTATTAAAACAACAATTAGCAAAACGTATCTTGTTTCTTGATGGCGCGATGGGTACGATGATACAAAGCTATAATCTGGAAGAAAAGGATTATCGGGGTGAGCGTTTTGCAGATTGGGAATGTGATCTTAAAGGTAACAATGATTTATTGTCATTAACTCAGCCAGATATTATTAAAGCAATCCATCGAGCTTATTATGATGTCGGCGTTGATATTGTGGAGACTAATACATTCAATGCTACCAGTATTGCCATGGCTGATTATAAAATGGAGTCATTGGCCTATGAGATTAATCTGGAATCAGTTCGATTAGCAAAGCAAGTAGCAGAAGAAGTTACCGTCTTAACACCGGATAAACCAAGATTTGTTGCCGGTACACTTGGCCCAACAAATCGCACTGCCTCTATGTCCCCAGAGGTCAATGACCCTGGATTCAGAAATATTTCCTTCGACGAATTAGTTGAGGCATATATCGAAGCAGTACGTGGAATGTGTGACGGTGGTGTCGATATTATTTTAATCGAAACCATCTTTGACACTCTAAATGCTAAGGCTGCTATTTTTGCGGTTGAGTCATATTTTGATGAATTGGGTTATAAATTACCGGTAATGATTTCTGGGACGATCACTGATGCATCTGGACGAACATTATCAGGTCAAACTGTGGGTGCTTTTTGGAATTCTCTAAGTCATGTTGATCCTATTTCTATCGGCTTCAACTGCGCTTTGGGTGCAAAAGAGTTACGTCAATATATAGAAGAGCTATCAACTATTTCTGATACCTATGTGTCTGCTCATCCCAATGCAGGATTGCCTAATGAGTTTGGAGAATATGACGAATTGCCAGAAGAAATGGCAAAAGAATTAGCTGACTGGGCGAATAGTGGTTATTTGAATATTATTGGTGGTTGTTGTGGTACATCGCCAGAATATATTAAAGCAATTATTGAACAGGTTGAAAAATACCCGCCACGGAAAATTCCTGACATAGAAAAACAATGCCGACTGGCAGGT
>CAZZIX010000352.1:0-2855 GCA_964654345.1 uncultured Methylomarinum sp. | reverse complement strand
GATGTTGCATCAGCACTAGGAAATATTTTTGGTGAAACAAGCCGAAGATTAGACATTGCCATATTTTTCATGGCTCGAGCAACAGCACCAATATTGCCAGGATGGGAAGTTTCCACCAAAACTATTTTAATATGCGAAAGCACGAATAACACTCACCGATGAAAAATTAGAACACTATAACAAAAAATTTGTTAGGCTAAACTGTTTTCTAATTGCTTATTATTTTCGACTATGCATCCAATGCTAAATATTGCCATCCGCGCCGCAAGAGTTTCCGGGGATTTAATTCAACGTTCTTCAGAAAAAGTGTCGAAGCTGACGGTTAACAAAAAAAGCAAAAATGACTTTGTAACAGAAGTTGATCTCATGGCAGAGCAAGAAATTATAAAAATTATTAAAACCGCTTACCCTGATCATTCTATTCTTGCTGAAGAAAGTGGAGAAACACCGGGTAATCACTATACCTGGGTCATTGACCCCTTGGATGGCACAACAAATTATTTACATGGTTATCCTCAATATGCGGTATCAATTGCGCTAAAAAATAAGGGAAAAACAGAGATTGGTGTAATTTACGATCCATTAAGAGATGAATTATTTACTGCGGAAAAAGGCGGCGGTGCAATGTTAAACAACCGCCGCCTAAGAGTCAGTAAACAAGTCGAATTAAGCACAGCACTTCTTGGAACAGGATTCCCATTTAAGTACCCTGAACATCTTGACACCTATTTAAAAATGTTTAAAGACCTAACAAATAAAACAGCAGGCATTAGACGAGCCGGTTCTGCCGCTCTGGATTTAGCTTATGTGGCACTCGGCAGGCTTGATGGTTTTTGGGAAATTGGTCTCAAAGAATGGGATTTGGCCGCAGGTGTTTTGTTAATTCAGGAAGCAGGTGGAGTAGCAACTGACTTTTCTTTTAACGAAAACTATCCTCAATCTGGTAATATCATCACTGGAAATCCAAAAATGCATCAAGCTATGTATCAAATTATTCAACAATATGTAACTGACCCATTGAAATAACGTCCAATCCCTTCATTTTCCATAAGACAATATCCTAAACAAGCAATAGATTTGAAAACAATACCTTTAAATAAGCCATGCATCACTGGAAATGAGCTTAAATATCTCCAAGAGGCAATCCAGCTAAAAAAATTTTCTGGCGATGGAATATTTACAGCTCGCTGTCAGAAAACCATTGAACAAAGTTTGCAGGCAAAAAAAGTTTTTCTAACGCCGTCAGGAACTGATTCACTTGAAATGGCAGCACTTCTTGCAGGAATTAGTCCTGGCGATGAGGTGATTATGCCAAGCTATACTTTTGTTTCAACTGCCAATGCGTTCCTTTTACGTGGTGCAAGTATTATTTTTGTTGATATTCACCCCTATACAATGAATATCGACGAAAGACTAATTGAAAAAGCTATTACAGAAAAAACTAAAGCGATTGTCCCCGTCCATTATGCAGGAATCGCCTGTGAAATGGATAGCATTATGGCTATTGCAAATAAACATGGTTTATTCGTCATAGAAGATGCCGCTCAGGCACTTTTTTCTTTTTATAAAGGTAAAGCTTTAGGAACTATTGGTGACTTTGGTTGTTTTAGTTTTCACGAAACAAAAAATTATAATTGTGGTGAAGGCGGAGCAATCTCTATCAACAAAGAGGAATACATCTGCCGCGCCGAAATAATTCGTGAAAAAGGCACCAATAAAAGCCGCTTTATTCGAGGGGATGTTGACAAATATACCTGGGAAGATATTGGTTCCAGCTTTTTGCCTAGTGAACTGCAAGCAGCTTTTTTATATGCAAACCTTGAAGCATCAAAAGGGATTGATAGCAAACGCTTGCAAGCCTGGAACGCCTATTACACTGGGTTAAAACCATTAGCTGACAATAGAATTATTGACTTACCTATCCACCCTGAGGGCTGTCAACATAATGCCCATATTTTTTATCTAAAAACAAAAAATTCAGACCAACGATTTCAACTGAGTCAATATTTAAATAAACAAGGTATTGAAACAGCCTTCCATTACATTCCTTTACATTCATCTAAAATGGGGCGGCGTTACTCTACATTTGTTGGAGAAGATAAATATACCACCCAAGAAAGCGAAAAATTACTACGTCTTCCTTTATATTACGATATTCAAGATGATGAAATAAAAAGGGTAGTACAGACAATAAAAAGCTTTTACGCCTAAGGCAGTTTTATTTCGTCAGATTGCCTAAGCTAAAACTATTTTTCTTAAAGCCCTGATAACAGGTGCTATAATCAGGTCTCATTAATAATTTATTTAAAGGGTTTCTCATGCAAATTAAGTTCTCTCAAGATGTTATTCCTCTTTCAGAACTCAAAGTTAACCCTGGAAAAGTCGTAAATCGAGCTAAAAATTCTCATCGTCCCATTCTCCTCACCAGTCGAGGAAAAGGCATAGCAGTAGTACAAGGGCTTGCTGAGTATGAGGAAAACGAAGAGAATCGCGAGTTTATGAAAGCCATTACTCAAGGACTACTCGAAATTAAGGAAGGAAACGAATTAGAATTAGAAGAGGTTAAAAAGAAGCTGGGGATAAGCTGAGTGAAAATCTTTATTTCCAACTCAGCTTTTAATGATTTAGAAAGTATCAAAGAACATTACGAGGAAGAAGGCCTTTCTCATATTGGTGAGCAATATGTAATTTCAATTATTGACCATATTCAAACCTTAAGCGACAACCCAGATATTGGAAGAAAAGTTCCAGAATTTGACGAAGAAAAAATAAGAGAGCTAATTCATCCACCATTTCGTGTTGTTTATTTAAGGGAGAAAAGCTCAATTCATATTATTAGAGTGTGGCGCAGTGAG
>CAZZIX010000351.1:0-2858 GCA_964654345.1 uncultured Methylomarinum sp. | reverse complement strand
TTAAAAGTTGTAAGCATATCCTCTTGGGTTATATTGCCTTGTTTTTGTAACCATTGAAAAGTTTCAGGAAACTCCCAAGCGGTCAAATCAATTGAAGCACTAAGCCCATCGGGTAAGACTCTAGGAATATTTTCAGTTAAACCTCCCCCAGTAATATGTGCTAAAGCATGTACAGGCACAACTTTTAATAATTCCAGCAATGATTTAACATAAATTTTTGTTGGTTCTAACAAAGCCTTACTTAATGGTTTCCCATTTAACGAATCATTTAATGAAACTTTTCTTGTTTCAATGATTTTTCTAATCAGCGAATAACCATTGGAATGAGGGCCAGAAGAAGCTATCCCGATTAATTTATCACCCGCTTTAACTTGCTTTCCATTCAAAACTTTATCTTTTTCGACTATACCGACACAAAAACCCGCTAAGTCATAGTCTCCGTCGGTATACATACCTGGCATTTCAGCAGTTTCCCCACCAACGAGAGCGGCTCCAGCCAACTCACATCCTTCCCCTATGCCTTTAATAACTGATGCAGCAGTCTCTACCTCAAGTTTACCTGTGGCGTAATAATCAAGAAAAAAAAGAGGTTCGGCTCCTAACACAATAATATCGTTAACACACATTGCAACAAGGTCTATACCTACAGTGTCATGAATACCAAGTTCTAACGCTAATTTTAATTTCGTGCCTACACCATCAGTCCCAGAAACGAGAATAGGGTTTTTATATCGATCTAAAGGCAGTTCAAATAGTGAGCCAAAGCCCCCAAGTCCAGACATTACACCTGGCCTATGTGTTTTAGTAGCAATAGGTTTAATCCGTTCTACGAGGTTATTTCCAGCCTCAATATCAACACCGGCACTCTTGTAGTTTAGACTTTCTTGATTTTTTTCGCTCAAGGCTATTTCTCTTAATTAAAGTTAATGGTAAATCTACCGATATTGTACAAGACATCTCGTAATTTGTGTGAAGGATATAAACGTGCTGAGTAGATTTTTTTTAATTTCATTTATCATTATGGCTAGTAGGCTTTCTTACGCCATGGAAGTTGATAATTTATACGAAACAGAAGTTCATCTTGAAAGTGAATCGAAGCAAGATAGAGAGATAGCAACCCAACAGGCTCTAAAAATAATATTGACCCGTATTTTAGCTGGAGAAAATATACTTAAGGACAATATCGTAAAAACTGTTTTAGCAAATTCAACATACTTTATCAGCGAGTTTCAGTATTCTCTAGGTGAATCCACTTCCAGCTCTAGTCGATTGATGAGAGTTTTATTTGATGAAAAATTATTAATTGATACGTTACGCTTAAGTAATGCCGGACTTTGGAATGAAATAAGACCAACAACACTAGTTTGGCTAGTTGTAGATGAACAAAATAAACAGCGTTTTTTTGAACCAGACTGGATGCCTGAAGTTGACTTTGCTTTGACTAAGGCAACTAAAGAAAAAAAATTACCCGTGTTGTATCCGATACAAGATCTAAATGAAAAACAAAACATGTCTATTAGTGATGTATTAAGCGCATACTCTGACCATCTATTGAAAGTCTCCACTCGCTACGATGTTGTTTCTACATTAGCAGGAAAAATGATAAACAAAGGCACTTGCTGGAAAGCTGAGTGGACACATTATTTTGATGGAAAAATCACTCAATGGAGCAGTCCCTGTGGATTGATCAACAATGTTGCTTCCAATGGATTCCAAGGAGTTTATGATAACTTATCAAGCTATTATGCTGTGACACCGCCAAGTAAAGATGTCGATTCTGTATTATTAAAGGTAGGTAATATCAAAACCAATCTAGATAGAGAAAAAGTAACTAATTATTTTGAGTCCTTATCTATGGTTAAAACAGTCACCTGGGTAAGTGAAGAGTTAGGATATGGTGTTTATAGGCTTTTTTACCAAGGAAAAAGATCTGCTTTAAATAAAAACCTTGCAAAAGACCATTTACTAAATTTAGAAGAGCATTCAAAATTAAATGCAAAAGAAGTGAAATATAAATTAATATCTGGCTAATTCACTTCTAGGGTTAAATACTGTTTACTATTTGTTATTTTGGCAAATAAATAATTACTAAACTAATGATTACTCCCCTGACTAATGGCAAGACTTAAGATTTTAGAAATAATGACTGTTAAGGCTGGGGGTATTGGTTCAACTAATGCCAGTGTATTAAAATCAGAAAAAGAACAATCTGAATTGCTTGAATCATATCTCCTAAGATACATCACTGTATGAAATTATATTAGCCTACAGCTGGATAGTGACAGACTTATGACCTCTAACAATACAGCTACACATAAGCTATATGCCCGTTCAAGGTGAAGTTATAATGAATTAATTGCCCTCGAACTGGTAAGCTCATGCTTAAGACAAAATATAACAAGCTAATTAGAGATAGTGGTGGGTAAATAGAGTCAAATCAGAATCAGCCCTGAGTTTAAAAAAACACAGTAAGAGCAGAAAAAAATAAATTTTACCAAGAATAATCCTTTAAAAGTGAATTGCGTCACATAATTAACACACAGTTATATTTTTTGCTTATTCTTGCAGTGAAAAATTCTTGTAAGGATGCATAAAAAACTCACAAACAACTCATATATTATTGATTATTCACACATTAAAAATATTTGTATTTTTTTTATACAATCTAATAAAGAACTAATAAACATAGGCTTTAAGCTTCTATATCTACCTTTAATCCACAAAGTTATCCACAGCTAATGTGAACAACTCTTCATTACTGTAATTTAATTATTTTTTGAATTTCTAAAAAAAGTGGATGAGTTTTTATCCATTTTACAAAAACAATAATTGCCTCAAACTGTTTCTACATTGAAAAA
>CAZZIX010000350.1:0-2879 GCA_964654345.1 uncultured Methylomarinum sp. | reverse complement strand
CTTTTCCTTAAAATATATTTTAAAGCTAAAAATCACCCAACTCAGCATTGTCTATAGGATTAGCCAACCATCCAGAAATATCAGTCCCTAACGTTTTTACACAACGGCTTAATTTAGAACAAATTCCTTTATACCCTCCAAATACTCCACCTCTAGTACTGCGTAAAGCTTTAAAGCTTGCCAATATTTCACCATCCATCGTTAATGTACCTATAACCCCTACAATACCCCCCCTGTTATTCCCTCTCCCATCATATCCCCATTTCTCCCTATCTCCATCAATATGCTGAATTTCAACAGTTAAAGTATGAGCATTAGGCGACTTAGACTTTGAGCTAGTCATAATTTTTTTATATTGCCCTGTTGCACTTTGTTCAATAAATTGAGTTAGTTTTTCTTCCAATTTACATTCATTTCTTACAGCATCTTTTGCATAAGAATTTTTACTAAATACGACAGGTCTAATGATTAATGTTTCTGATTCAATATACTTTTTAGTCGATGTTGCTTCTACTTCAGAAGAACTATTATTAGTTGATGAAGATGTAACATTTTTTTTAGCACATCCACTTAACCCAATTAATAAAACACATAAATACACTAAATACACTAAATACACTTTCATAAAAACCTCGTTAAATAACAAATTAAAATATTATATGGCACCTCTATATAATTGTGGATGAGAAAATTGAGAACCAAAATATTCAATATCAAGGCGGAATTCGCACGTAATAGCAGGCTATTGCGAAGAGTTTCAACGTAGAGATTGGATAGTTTGGACTCAATTTTTCCATTCATCAATTAATAGGGGTGCCCTATAGAGTAAACATTACAAAACATGAATTCAAGTCACTAAGAACATCACTCAATTTTTGAAACAAGGAATCAGCTCGTTGACCGGGAAAGCGACATCGCATTCCGCCATCAACAACAATAGATAGATCACCATATATATGCTATCGCTTATCCAACTTACGAGTTCTGGCAGGGACTGTCCTTATTTGCTTAAAAGGGTTTTCACATTTAATTAAATACTAGCTTAAAACCATCTATTTCTTGTTCAGCCTCTTTAAAAACATCTAAAATACGAAAAGCATCTTCCCCCAAATTATTTTCACTACTTTCAAAGTTTTTCCACTCAATAGTAAGAGGCAAATCCACCCAACCAGTTAGCATATCCCACAATGCATCTAGATTCATTCCATAGTATTCAGGAAAACCAAGAGTTTCTTTAAGGTATAGATGAAAATCATTTATGTTTTTCATATCTTGACCTTCAATAACTATTTTCATCAATCTCATTCCATACGTGTAAAAGTGTTGACACATCAATTTTAACTTATCATGAATTTCAATGTCGGATGACGCTACCGAGACTGTGAAAGTATTCCAAATTTGAGTAAAAACACTCATTCGGAAACAAAAAATCAATGGCTTATATGAGTTTTGGTGCTGTTTTTAGTGGTTCTTGGTAATACTTTCACAGTCTCTACAGCTCATCCAACTTACGGACTTAGTGAATAAAGGTGTGCAGAACAAAGGTTTTTTGCCATCATTCGTCACCCTAATTATTTGCTAGAGTCATTAATGTTTATTTATATGAGTTTTGTCTTTTTATCTGGACCTCTACAATGGTTGGCTATCTCGGCATTTATTGTAAAATATTGGCTGCGCAGCGAGCGTGAGGATCAATTTATGAGTCAATCTAATCCTGAGTACCTTGCCTATAAAAAAACAAGTCCCTTGGAAATTTATCCCTGGCATTTACTAGTCAAATCAAAGGGTTTATCTATTTAAAAGACCACTACTTCAGCACTGAAAAAGTCGTTGAATCTGATTTTCAAATACCACGAAATGCCTTATAAAATTTCCTGACAGTTTTCGGGAAACGACAAAAATTCTCCTTAAATTCCCGTAAAAGGAATGCCTTTTTTTGTTAATCATTCTTTAAGATGAGAAAGTATACGTCCTGTTTTGCTCAGTCACATTAATGTCGGATAGCACTCTGTTCATCCAGCTTGTAAGTTACTCTGTAAAATAATTGATTTAGCGATAATTATGCAACCATTATCAATATTTTCTGCATTAAACCTAAAAACTTTATGATCAACTACAACAGAATACTTAAGGTTGAAACTTTTGCTTTCATCTTCATTTAACAACTCTAATACTTTTGAATTTTCTTTTTTATCCCATGTCCATTCAGTAGGAGATAAAATTGCAAAAACATCCTCAAACAAAATTTCTAAAGTATGCTTATATGTTCTGTCAATAGTTCCTGTTACCAAAAGAGTTCTTCCATTGAAATTCATAATATCAAAGTCAAGCCAAAGCTCTTTAGTTATAGCTTTCTCTATTTGACTTATTGTTTTATTTATCTTGTCTATATCCATAATTTTTATTAATCACCCTGTATATTGGATATGAGTGTCAGCGGCAGCTTGAGCATTATATTTTGGATTTTTAGTTCCATCCTTAAATGTCTCCTTAAGTGTACTTTCATGATGCCAATTCCCTGATTTATCCATATACTCAAGGCCACTACCTTGCTTACCTGGTTCAGGTATAGTTTTTCTAGAAACACGATAAATTGTTCCTGTTTTCCCATGAACTGGATTAGCCTCATGAGCACGTACTTCATAGTTAAATTTATCATCAGACCATTTTTCCTTATAGCGGTCTGGAAGTCTATTTAGACCTTGTCTTTTTAATGCATGGTCTAAATAATCATTAGGATTATTTGTTGCTTTAAATTTACAAGGGACCTTAGCATTATGCGCCCAAATCTTACTTTCACCGACAAAGTAATTAGGCGTATTGGCTACACTAAAATTATAAACCTGCAACGGTGTCTCAACTTTTTTATTATCAAGTAT
>CAZZIX010000349.1:0-2882 GCA_964654345.1 uncultured Methylomarinum sp. | reverse complement strand
ACATGCCATCCGCTTTGTGCTTTTTCGCTTCTTTTGTGCATTCTTCCCAGAATTGACTAGAATCCTCTCCCAATTCTGGGAGAACAGTATATTCCTGCATTGGTTGAGGCGATAGAGTTCCATCAAAGTCATAAACGAGCGCGATGGTGTTTTGTTTAAATGTTTGTCTTGTCATTTTTATCCCAGATGCTCGTTCCATGTTTCTTTTGACGCTTGACACCTTGGCCGGTTTACCCGCTCCGGCGGATTGAACGATTGGTTATAAAAGCGTGATAGATATCAGGTATATTTTCTACGCTTGATTCTTCGTGGAGTCTCAGGCTCTTATTCTTTCGCTTTTTAAACTAACTGATACAGTGAGAAATGCTGGAATGTTAAAACTGCTTCTATTCTTTCCTATCAATTATTTTCACTTTTAATATTAAATGGTTTAGTAAGAAGTTCAGTTAATTTAAATTCCCCAACATGGTCAATAATTATAGTAGTCTTGGTTGAAGAAAATTCGGCAATTACTTGAAGACAAGCTCCACAGGGCATTAAAGAAGATTCTTTATGAGATTCAGGACAAGTTACGGCAATTGCGAGAATCTCTTTGCTTCCTGAAGAGATCGCATTGAAGATTGCTACGCGCTCAGCACATAAAGAAAGCCCATAACTTGCGTTCTCAACATTTGTTCCACAAAAGACTTTTCCATCTTGAGTGATTACCGCAGCTCCTACAGAAAATTTAGAATAAGGAGAATATGAGTTACATTTGGCTGCACGTGCTTTTTTAAGTAAAGCTTTGGCATCTGACATTATTATAATTTTTCGATTAGCTGTTCTTGCTTTTTTGAAATATTATTTCCAAGAGTTTTAATTAACTTAGTTTTAATGTTCTCTAAATTTTCAAGATTGTGACTGAATGACACAAATGGATCTTCTTCATTAATATAAATACCTGATTTATCATCACTTTCTACCCACTTGTTAATTTTTTGTTGCTGGTTCAGTTTTTTCATATTAAGCCTCTTAGTTAAGCAATTAGTACTTTGTATATAATGGGCGAAAATTCTAGAAGTTCTGTTTCTATTTCCTTTAATGTGTCTAAAATATCATCGTCACTATCGAATGATAGCACAGCAATCACTGACCCGTCTTTAGGGTTGAATAATGGCAAAGAGATCAAAGATTTAAGTGTTCCTCTGATCATTGCCTGTTGATATTTATTAAGCTTCCATTTGGTTTTAAAAGTTTTGGCAGCTTTTACTAGGTCACAAATAACAGGTTTACCCCTGCTATAGCACTCCCCAGCTGCTCCACAGCCACTCTCAATTACTAAACGATCATCTGAGTCATTCTCCATGCCGTAGCTGTAAACCAATCTTAAACGTGTTGAATCCTGAAATGTAGGGATAAATATATTGCATCTTATATGAGAAAGTGATCTGCCTGACTTTTTTTCAATTAAAGTTTTAGCAGCCATAGATAACATGTTTAGAGCTTGGGAAACATCTTCTTTATGACCTAAACCGATATGCTTAACAAAATAAAGTTCTGCTGAATTTTTGCCTTCATTATAGAGTGTAACTTTGTTCGCAGGCGACATATTAAAATTCAGGGTTTTTGTACTCACATGTAAAGGTATCGAGTGTAGATTTTCTATACCTCTGACCTCTAAAGCTTGATCGCCCCACAGTGCAGTATTGAATAATCTTAGAATATAATCATTGAAACTAATTTCTTGATTTTTATCTCTAGGTTCATTTTCGATTAGTTTATACCCCAGTGTTACTACGCCCCCTTCGTTATTTTCTCTTTCGGTATCAAAAATCCACGTAGGATAATTGGAAACTATGCCGCCATCAACTAATAGGGTTAATAGGTTTTCTTTTACCGATGGTTGGAAAAATAATGGTATAGCGATTGAAGAGGATACTGCTAGGCTTACTCTATCTTTAGGTGTTTTTTCTTTGCTATATGATTTTATTGTACAGCCAGTGACATTAGTTGATATGATTGTAAGTGGAATAGGTAAATCATCAAACAATACGTGTCTATTAAGCCCTAGTTTTTTTTGTAGTTCTGCTTCCAGCCAATCTATGAACTTTTCCGTATTAAATAGACCCTTATTACTTATAATATAGTTAATAGTATCTTTATGCTTTCGATATAACAAAAATAGTTTAGTTTTCATCCATGAGCTTTCCTTTAGCTCTTCAATTGACAATCTAAGCGCTTCAAAAGTATTCCAAGTATCATTATCTAATAGACTCAATAGATCTATTGAAAACAGGCTGGTTTTTATATTTTTAGGGTTAAAAAGTTCATCAGCTGTAAAGCCAGCAGAAATAAATGCAGCAATTATTGCACCAGCTGAGGTGCCACCAATAGATGAAAAGCTAATATTACGTTCTTCTGTAGCTTTTAACGCCCCAATATGTCCAATTCCTTTGGCACCACCCCCTTCAAAAATAGCGACGTAATCCATATTGATATATTTCCTGTTTTTTTGTTGATTTCAAATATTTCCTCTTGATTACTCTAAAAAAATGGGGGTTTAAACCGACATATTCTAATTATTCAAGAATATCCCATAGAGCAATCGGGCTTACGTTAAAACACTAGCTATAAATTACAATCTTGATATACCAAAAATGTGATTATTTTCTCTTAATTAGTAGAATTTAACACACTTTAAAAATAACGACACTCTTTTTACATCAGATTAGGACTATCTACACCTACATTTTACACGATGAGTTTCGATTCTAATCAGAGCGTCTATTCTCGTCCGAGCTAACTTTTTTCACCTTAGACTTTGTGTCCCAGATATCAACTTCAGCTCTTCAATCAACAGATTTATTTTCTGCTACATGCCATCGCAGGAAACATATAACGCC
>CAZZIX010000348.1:0-2891 GCA_964654345.1 uncultured Methylomarinum sp. | reverse complement strand
TGTTTCCTCTCTTTCAGGTTTAAAAAAAATTAAAATTCTGTTGCAATACCTAATGAGAAGGTATTTTCATCATTGTTAGTCGGTATGTTTATGTTCCGGTGTGAATATTGGCCTTTTATTGTTATTCCTTTAATGAGCGAGTAATTGAACCCCGTTGACCAGGTTTCACGTTCCCAGCGAGGATTATCAAAAATTAGCCCTGCTGTTTTTTCCATGGTGTCGTAATTGTCATAGCGAACAAACCAATCAAAACCATGTCCAAGGATATCTGGCTTATTGGGAATAAATTGAAACAGGTCTACACCTGCCTCCACATACCAAGCTAACGCTTGTTCTGCGACTGGCGAACGTTTAACGTTTAGATTGTTTGATAACCGACGATTAGCTGCTGAAACTAAATCAGCATTAGATAAATGGCCATATAAGGTTGCACCACGCAGTGTCCATGGCCCTGATTCATACAGACCATGCATCCCTAAAATCATGACCTCTGCATCGGCATCCAAATCTTGCTTAGGCCGATTATCCGAGGTATTCCCCCAATAAAATGAACCTCCTAGTTCAGCACCTTTTAGGAAATCAATACCCAAGGTGGAAAAGTCATAATCAAGACTGGCAACAAAAGCCAGATTATCTGCATTTTTTCGTTCAAAACGTTTTTGGAAACCACGTTTCACCCAGTTTGCAGAGCTAAAGCCTGTTGAATCTAAACCAGTAATCACTTGTCCTCGATAGAAAAAACCTTGATATTTACCTCTTAATTCAATCCCTAATTCATGCCAGGCAACTGGTACCATGGATGATTCAGCCTCGGATCGTTCAGTTGTATAGTAATGACTAGGACGATGACGTTTATTGATTAACCCTACAGGGACAGGAATCTCACCAATTCGGAGACCTAACCAAGGCTGGTATTCATATTGCACAAACATTTCTTCAAGAACAATTTCACCGCCTTTTTCTATTTCCTGCTCAAACTCACCAAACTCTTCAAACACATCAAACTCTAAAGTTGAACCCGTCCCACCATGCTCATATTCCACTTCAGCATGAACCGACCATTGCTCATTAAAATGATATTTACCTTCTAAAACCAAGCGCTCTAGATCAGCTTCATCACGTTTTTCTGGATAAGTTTCCCAATCATAATTAAAGTAATTGGCAACGGCATAGCCTTTAAAAGAATAGGGGCTTGTTTCTTTTTCGGTATTTTTTTGATGAGCAGATTGGATAGATGTATCTTGGCTTAAAGCTGCTTTTTGAGTGTGAGATTCTATCGGCTCATTCTGATTAGAAAAGCGTTCTTTCAAATTTTCGATTGCCTGATTTTGAGCTTCTATTTGTTTGTTTTGTTGCTTAATCTGATTTTGTTGTTTTTGTATTATTGTCCATAACTCTGAGGTAGAAGGTATCTCATTAGCGTGACAGCTAAAGGTAAATGCGAAACGTACAATAGACAATGGAAGGTAAAAAATAGGTTTATTTATTATATTTCTCATAAATTTCAAAGTAATACTGAAAATATCGTTCGATTACAACTATAGATATAAAAAGACTAATGCAGATAATAATACAAATGAGAACTATTATCAATTAAAAGCAATAATACCCCTTCCTTTTTCCCAGTTATTTTTACATTAGAAGGGACTTAATACTTCGCGTGGTCACGGATACAGAATTTATAGACAGTTGATTTTTCTATTGCTTTAGAGAGGGTGTTCTGAAAATATAATTTTACAGATCACTGACTGAAAGAGTGCCTATGTAGACATTATTTATCTATGGTGTAATAAAAATGATGTAAAAAATATACAAGGTTGGATTCCCGTCTCTTTGGCAACCCAATACCTCTTTTGCTAAAAATGTTGGGTTAACGATAGAGCTGTTAGGCCAACTTAGCCATTCTTTACTTTATGATTGTTTTAGAAGTTGGAACCTTCAAAAATGGATCATCTTTACAATCTATACGCTCATTTCCGAAATTAAATTTTCTCTACAGAAAAAACTAAACTGAAAAACTTTTCCCACAACCACATTCGCCTGTTGCATTTGGGTTTCTAAACTTAAATGCTTCATTAAGTCCTTCTTTAGCGTAATCCAGCTCAATACCTTCAAGCTTATCCAGGTCTTCTTTTTTAACCAGTACTTTTACTCCAAACTGCTCGAAAATAATTTCATTTTCAGCTTGTTCATCGGCATAATCAAGAACGTAAGAGAAGCCAGAACAACCAGAGGTTTTAACACCCAGTGACAGACCTATCCCTGTCCCTCTTACTTGTAATTGTTTTTCTATTTGTTTTGCTGCATTTTCAGTAACTGTAATTGACATTTCTTTCTCACTTAAACTTTTGTGACTAATATTTTTAATATGGTTATAAATTTATCAATTTCAACAATTGTATTCATTTTTCCTAAACTAATACGAATGGCACTTTTCGCCAATGAAGTATCTACCCCCATTGCTAACAAAACGGGACTAGCTTTTCCTCCACCAGATGAGCATGCTGAACCACTTGATACAGCAATATTTTTTTGATCTAACTGCATTAACAACATCTCACCATCCATACCTTTAATTCCAAATTGAACTGTATTGGGGAGTCTTTCAGTCTGTTCAGAAAAAATTATCAGGCTTGGAATAGTCTTTACCTGTTGTTCAAAATAACTTCTCAGTTTTAATAAATATTCTGCACGTTGCTTTAACTCTAGAGAGGCCAGCTCAGCCGCTTTACCAAACCCTACAATAGCCGCTACATTTTCTGTTCCTGAACGCCATCCTTTTTCCTGACCTCCACCAACTAATAAAGGATCAATATCGACAGATTTTTCTATGACTAATGCACCACAGCCCTTAGGCCCGTATATTTTATGACTAGACAAAGACATTAAAT
>CAZZIX010000347.1:0-2895 GCA_964654345.1 uncultured Methylomarinum sp. | reverse complement strand
GGTCTGAGCCAGTTGCTATCTTAAATGATTTGTATATCCAGCCCTCTCACCGAGGCAATGGCTATGCTAAAGAATTAATCAATAATGCTCTAAACACCGCAAAATTAATGGGGTTTTCACGGTTACAATGGTTAACCGCAGAAAATAATAAACCCGCTCAAAATCTTTATAATAATATCGGCGCTAATAAAAGCTCATGGATATTTTATGCAAAAGAAACATAATACAATCTATCACCTTAAGAAACATGCATAAAAAAATTGCAATTCTTCAATCTAACTATATCCCTTGGAAGGGGTATTTTGATCTAATTAATCAAGTTGATGAGTTTATTTTATATGATGATATGCAATATACAAAAAATGATTGGCGAAATAGAAATTTGATTAAATCATCTACTGGTATTCAATGGCTTACCATCCCAGTCAAACATAAAGGCAAAAGTTTACAAAAAATATCAGAAACTGAAATTGCCAAATCCAATTGGGGTAAAAAACATTGGCAAACCTTAGTTATAAATTATAGTAAAGCACCCTATTTTAATTATTATAAAGAAGTATTTGAGCCATTATATCTGGATAATAAGGAGCAGAATTTAAGTCAAATTAATTACCTTTTTTTGACAGCAATTAATAATATACTTAATATTAACACCACTATTTCATGGTCATCAGATTTTAATTTGATTGGAAACAAAACCGAACGGCTAATCTCTTTATGCCAAGATACGGGGGCAAATGAATATATTTCTGGCCCAGCAGCAAAAAGTTATATGGATGAAGCACTTTTTACCGATGCCAATATTAATATAAACTGGATGGATTATTCTAATTACCCAATTTACCAGCAGCTTAACTCACCCTTTGAACATGGCGTTTCTATCCTTGATTTAATTTTTAACCAAGGAACAAATGCACCTAATTATATGAAATCTTTTAACCAAAGCATTAATATTTAGATGAAACTTTCTGTCATCACAACACTTTATTATTCAGAGCCTTATATAGAAGAATTCTATCGTAGAATCTCGGCAGCAGTTAAAAACATTACTACAGATTATGAATTAATTTATGTTAATGATGGCTCTCCAGATCAAGTCCTTAAGCTAGCACAAGAGCAACAAAAAAATGATTCTAAACTTACTATTGTGGATTTATCAAGAAATTTTGGCCATCATCAAGCTGGAATGGTTGGGTTAAATCAAGCTACGGGAGAACATATTTTTTTAATTGATTGTGATTTAGAAGAAGCACCAGAGTTACTAGAGATATTTTGGGCAGAATACTTAAAAAATAATGTGGATGTACTTTATGGTGTGCAAGCAAATAGAAAAGGGAAATGGTTTGAGCGATATTCAGGCTCTTTGTTCTATTCTCTTTTTAACAGCTTAAGTTCGGTAAAAATACCTAATAATATGTTAACTGTCCGTTTAATGAGTCAACGTTTTGTTTTGGCCTTGCTTGAATACCCAGAAAAAAACTTGTTTCTTGGCGGATTAATGAGTCATGTCGGTTTTGAGCAGCAACCTCTCACAGTTGAAAAATCATCAAAACAAAACCGAAGCTATACCCTAACAAAACAACTCAGTTTGTTTTCCACAAGCATTACCTCTTTTTCTTCCAAACCCCTAGTAGCCATTTTTTTTCTTGGTCTTTTATTGATGGGTATATCTTCTTTAGTTACGGTATTGCTCTTGGTTTTTCCATGGGTTGATAAATTTTCAGACCTTCTAATCATTTTGCTTTCGGTTAGTTTTCTTTCGGGTTTAATCATTTCTTGTATGGGCATATTGGGGATATACCTAGCAAAAATCTATGAAGAAGTTAAACAACGCCCGCGAGCTATTGTAAGAAAGGTTTATCGCTCAGAATGAAACAGCAAATCATCATTTACGGTGCAGGTGATTTTGGCAAGCTTATGCTTTACCATTTTACCCATGATAGTCATTTTGAAGTCGTTGCCTTTTGCCTGGATAAACAATATCTGACCACAGATACTTTTTGTAGTTTACCAGTAATTGCCTTTGAATCAATCCAAAATCACTTCCCTGCCTCTGAATATCCAATGTTTATCGCTATTGGCTATAGCAACATGCGTCATCGTTCTATTATGTTTAATAAAGCCAAAGACAAACATTATCAACTGATCAACTTTATAAGTGGCAAAGCCATTGTTAGAGATGATTTGATTATTGGTGAAAATAATGCAATATTTTCCAGCTCTGATGTTGAACCCAATGTCACTATCGGAAACAATAATATTTTTTGGACTCGTTCAATATTAGGTCATGGCGTTAAGATTGGTGATCATAACTATTTTTCTGGTGGTGCAGGACTAGGAGGCAATTGTATCATTGGTGATTACTGCTTTTTAGGTAATGCCGCTTTGATGATCAATGGTATTACAATCGCAGATGAAACTTTTTTAGTGGCTGGAGCTGTTATTCTAAGAGACAGCGAACTCGCTACAAAATATCATGGAAACCCTGCCAGGCGGGTATCTCAACACCTTGAAACAGGAATAATAATACAATGATTGGTTATTTTTATATTTTCGGCACCATTGCCTTTACTGTTTATGGCCAACTCGTACTAAAATGGCGCATTGCACAATATGGAGAGCTTCCTCCCCAATTATCTGAAAAATTTATTTTTCTAGCCAAACTATTTCTTGATCCTTTTTTGGTCTCAGGGCTGGCTTCAGCCTTTATTGCCTCTATTTTCTGGTTAATGGCAATGACTAAGTTTGAAATTAGTTATGCCTATCCATTTATGAGCTTAGCTTTTGTTTTTGTGCTGATATTTTCTGTTTTTGTGTTTAAAGAAACTCTAAACCTTTATAAGGTGTTTGGACTTGCCTTTATCGTATTAGGCATTGTAATAACAAGCCGAGCAT
>CAZZIX010000346.1:0-2938 GCA_964654345.1 uncultured Methylomarinum sp. | reverse complement strand
TAACGCCAACTTCACCGGATGCCATAAGGGGGCGCGGTTTTTGCGGCTCTTTTTTTTCGCAAAATCCGTGACGCTTATGGCAGTCCGCGTGCAAGTTATTGTTAGAATATTTTTCACAATAATTTACAAAATACTACCAGATTTTATGAACTATTTATTTAGGTGATGCTTCTGTAACTTTAAACATCAAGTCTTCTGTTGGAGAGGAGGTCAATTTCAGACTTGCTTTATAAGAAACAGAGCCACCTAATGCATCTTTCACATCAACGGCTGGGATTTCTAACATGCCTGTTGTGGCAGAAAAACTGGGAGTTGCTGGGCAAGTTGTGGTTGCCGTAAATGGGGGTTGGTTTTCTAAATTTAAAGTCATCTGATATTCCGATGACCTAAAACCATAAACAGGATTTCTTCTCATTTCTATGAAGAACTTCCCTGCTTGTTTTAGTCCTATTCTGCTTGATGTAGTCACTTCTTCATTTGAACTCTCGTCAACATCAAATGTTTGAGTATAAAGCTTTTTTTTCTCCGCATCGTAGACTGTAATTATTTTACTATGACCATTAGTTTCCGGATTATTTAATGTTATCGTCAAAACATCGCTTGAGCTTATTTCAAAAAAGAACCACTCATCATCAGAGCCATCAGAAAGCTGTCCACTCATCATAACCTTAGGAGTAATTGAGTTAGCATCTTTCATTTCATTATTAGGTTCTGCTTCTACAGCATTAGGTTCTGCTTCTACAACAGCCAAAATATTAATTGCAAATAAAGTGGTGATTAAAAAATAAGCGTATTTTTTCATTGGTTTTCCATGAGAGTTGGTTAATTAATGAACACACACTATCATATTTTATCTAAAAATATTTTCCGCATGTAACTACTGTTAATTTTGGCTCTATTCTAACGCCAGCTTCAGCGGATGCTGTAAGGGGCGCGAATTTTGCGGCAGCAAAATTTCGTGACGCTTACGGCAGTCCGCTGGAAGCTATTGTTATGTTACATTTTTTAATTACAAAATTAATTCGATACTCGGAAGATTATCATACTCTTCTTTGTAAGTTTCATCTTTTTTCAGTACGAACATTACTACTAGCAATAGGTTCTAACCAAATTTCTGAACGGTTGGCTTCGAATTTAGCCGTCCAAATTGACGCGATCATTATGTATTTCTTTATATTCGATTTCATTCATAATTTTTTCGGCTGCCTTTATTCTCAATGCTGACATTATAAATTCGTATGCAACCCATAGAAAATATAAAACTAAAGGTATAGATGCTACAAACCAAGGAAACCCAAGATACTTATCTATTTTTGTAAGATACAAAAGCCCCCCTAAGCCAATAAATGCAAATATAAAGTACCCAACCAAATTAATAAAAAACCACTTTTTTCTGTAATTTCCACATTTCATCTCCTTGCTATATGAAATATTTGTGTCATCAATATCACATTTTAGGTACCTTTTTCCAAATATATAGTCTTTAAATGATGAAGTTGGATTTTCTGTATGCAATAACAGAAATATTATCTTGGCTGGAATATATGATTTAAATTTATATTGAAATACCTGCTCAACTAGAAACTTATTATTTAGCTTTTGTTCGTTAGTGAATAACTCGGTTATCGAATCAAGTTGCTCCTTGGTTGACTTCAAATTATGTTCTTGTAATTCTTTTATACGTTTATAACCAAGTGTGATTAATGTAATTACACCAACAACGTAAGCAGGAAAACCAAAATCCTTTAAAAAATTAAACATATCACCTAACCACAATTAAATACATAACGCCTTGCTCACCGGCGGAGTAAGTTGGCGCGCGTTTTTGCGTCTTTTTGCAAAAACTGCGACAGCTTACGGAGTCCGCGTGCAGCAACTTGTTATGAGCTGCTACTGGAGGCATGCAACTCTTTAATTTCTTTAGCCTGATATTCCATCTCCGGAAAAAGAGTAGCCTCTCGGATTCCAGAATAAGATAGCTCACGAAGCAGGCTAGTTTTATCATCTTTTGAAATTTTTAATTTTATTAGAGATTGACCAGTATACATTTCATCTTCCATATCACCTGTTGATATAAAATCCACACCATCGATAAACATACCACCATGGAACGTGAAGAATCCGTGCTGTTGACGAATCCTAGGGTTAAGGTGAGGTGCCCTAAATGGGACTATATTTGAAAATGATCGCTTTATGTCTTGATATATATGAGGAACAGCATTGCCGTCTATATCAACAGTGTTTGGCAATTCGGTCTTAATTTCCAAACTTTCAAAATTCTCCGTGCTTCCTGTTGAAAGCCCAGTAAATTTTGAGCGTTTAATGAGATCCTGTTTAAGATCTCCAATATTGATTCCGTTGAGCATACTGGTGTCATCTAGTACGTTATCGAGCTTATAGATCAGTCTATTAAAGAAATCACTCCGAGATTTTTCTTGAACTTGCATCTCTAATAACTCATTAAAACCATACATTCTCTCCATATTAGTTGGATCAAATATATACAATGCACCATCTTCATTTTTATCATTTATACAACAAAAGTATAAGCCCACAAGGAGATTGCTAGACCAATCCAACAGCCGTGTCGGAAGGCCGTAATGCTGCATTAGCGTAAGCCATTCATATGTTGTTTTATGACTGTTAGATTGGTCAGGATATCGTCTTTTAAACTCCTCAAACATTTTCTGTTCATTGTATATGACACCAAAATTCTCCCCTTGCCTAAATATACTTGGGACTAACTTATGCTCATAATTTGGTTGACCACGAAACCATAGAGCTTGAAACCCTCCAGCAGATTCGTTCAAGCAATCAGTAATAGAGCTTAAAGTTCCTTTAACCTCAACTTCATTCATATATCGACTCCGTGCGCTTTAAGCTCATAACGCCAGCTTCAGCGGATACCATAAGTGGCGGTTTTTTTGCCTTCAGCAAA
>CAZZIX010000345.1:0-2943 GCA_964654345.1 uncultured Methylomarinum sp. | reverse complement strand
TTATTTTGACCCAAGGTCTTATGTATACCAAAGGATTCGTTAGTTTGTAATTTTGAGGATATGGTGCTTCACAGCAATGGGGTATATGCCAAAGCGAAGAATACAAAATAAAAAATGTAGGTATCATAAATAGGTTTAATTTCCCCCATTTTTTTTCCTTTAGATGTGATATTTTTTTATTATCTGGTAAAGAACCCTTGGGTAAAAGGGATAGAAGAAATAATGAAACTAGGTTGATATAAATAAACCTGCCCCAGTCTATAGCTATAATAATGAGCACTATACTCCCAGAAAGACAAATTATAAAAAAAATCATAGATAGTTTTTTCTTAAAAATAGAACTTAAGTTTTTTCTAATTGGTATATAGGCAATTATTGAAAGAAGAAAAACTTGAGAGTAATAGATAAGGTATTTATCATATTTAATAGCACTGATTACCGTATCTCGTCCATATGATGTTGTTCTATTAAGCCAAGCAACTGCCCCTCCATCTTCTATAGTATAGCCTTGCTCTGTATGTGAATATAAAATTTCATTTATTTGGCTAGCTGTTGCATTTGCATAATAAAGAGCAGTTATAAAACTTATAATCGATGGGAGAAGACAAAAGATAATGAAAATTATCTTTCTCTTGGTCAGGTTTGTAATAGAAATATATGGAATCAATAAATATGGTAAATATATAGCTAACATTTCATGCGTTAAAATTAAAGCAGGAAAAAGAAGAAGTGTGATATAAAATATTTTTTCGAAAACTTTATATTCTAAAGTTTTCGATGTATAAACTATGAATGAAAGTATGGCAAAAAAAATGATTTCTTTTCTATAACCACCTAATGAATCATTTAATTGATAAGTAAAAATAAATGGTGAGAATATTAATAGAATATATGGTAATAAAAAATGTTGCCTTTTTAATAATAAATAAGAGAAAATAAAAAACAGAGCATAAAAAATAATTTGAAAAAATAAAATAAAAAGGCCTGGGTTTATATGTGTCAACTGTGACATTATATAAACTGTTTCTCCTAATAAGCCTCGTCTTACCATTCCTCCTTGATAGTTAATTAACCAATCACCAAAGTTCCAACGGTTATGATCCAAATATGCGTTAAAAGAACCAAGTATTGTTGTAATAAATATTATTAAGAAAAAATATATTAGGTATTTGCGGAGTAAATTTTCGATAAAATCATTTATTGAATGTGCTGGCTTGTTAAACAATAAAGTCATATATGCGTTTCCTTAATTAAACTAGTGGTGAAAAATCGATAAAAGTAGTTAAAATCATTCTCACTAGATTTTGAAGTAGGGTGAGAGACGCATCCCATTAGTAAAATATTCTATGAATTTACATTGTTAATAATGATTTTCTTTTACTTTAAACTCTCTTAGTCCAACGTTTGTTAATTCTAGAACGTATGGGTTGTTCATAGAAATAAAAAGAGATTATGCCAATAGTAATTGCTAAAAAAATACTTATGTATTCCCCTCCAGAAATTAGATAACTGAATTTATAAAACGGTTGCTGCCAAAGATAGATTGAGAACGACCAAATACCCATTAGCCTGATTATTTTTAGCTCTAGAATACCTTGAAATATTTTATTAGACTCATGCAAATGATTAATAGTAAAAGCTAATAATATAGGTGATAAAGTGAAGCTTAATATACTCGGCATAATTGTGAGATAACAAATAATAGCACCTATAAAACTTAGAACTGGAAGTAAAAAGTGAAAGATATTGTTGCTCAAGTCTTTTTTAAGCAAGTTATACCCAGCAGATAAAAAGACAAAGCTAATTGCAGATTCAGTTCTAATTCTATATTCTGTTGGGGCTAGTTGTTGATTTTTATAATAAAAATAGCAGATGCAAATTGAAAGTAGACCTAATATAATTAATGCATAGGCAGCATTAGTATTCCGAAAAAGGAATAAAGTCATGATACTCATAATCACATAAGCGTGTTCTTCGACATTTAGTGACCATAGATGGTGTACAGGAACTTCGGTATCCCAGATATGGGGATCTAATGGAATATAGGTACGAAGAAAAGTCAGGTTGGTTACAACGTCTAAAGGTTCAAATTCTAGATTAATAATTTTTGCAAAAGAAAAAGAAACCAATATAAACAAAAAAAATGCAGGTACGATGCGACTGAATCGGCGAATATAAAAATCTCTGAGTCTCATGCGCTTTTTGAATAGAATAGTACTCATCAGCATCCCAGATAATACAAAGAATGCATCTACGCCCAAACGGTCTTCCCAAATCCATGGTAAATCATAAAAATGCCCACAAAGAAGCAAAATAATTGCCATTCCGCGCCAACCATCCCATACCTCAACTCTATTCATACTCATATTTTTACTTATTTTTACTTGATGTATAGGCAACAATTAAAAGATCAGTATCATTATCTTTTGGTACCCAATTTAGTTCTTTTTTAGCTTTAGTGACATCTAAAACGCAGGTTTCATCTGCGATTAAATATTGCTCTGGATCCATTATAGGTATACCGATAATATCTAACGATGCTAATGCAAGTTTTACTATAGAGACAGGGGTTGGAATCACAAAAGATTTGCTATTTGCTGCGGAGATTAGGCTATTTAACAGCTCTCTAACTGCTGGAGGATTAAGAGAGCCTAAATTGTACACCTCATTTGGAAAACCTTTTTCAACTGCACACAAGCAAGCTTCAGCACAATCGCTAACAGAGATAAATTGATAATAATTTTTCCCATTACCAATCATAGGTACAGGTAGGTTGGCATCAACAAGTTTGAATAACTTTCCTAGAATACCTAAGCGACCTGGGCCTATAATCAATCTGGGGCGAAAAATAGTGATATTGATCCCTTTTTTACGGTATTCATCACAAAGTAGCTCAGTTTGGTATTTTGCTTCACCGTATGGACCAATTGGTTCTCTTGGATG
>CAZZIX010000344.1:0-2949 GCA_964654345.1 uncultured Methylomarinum sp. | reverse complement strand
AATCAATTGCTTACAGCTTAACTTAATGACATTGTGCGTGACGCTTACGGCAGTCTGCGTGCAAGCAATTGTTAGGTGCTTTTTGCAGGCTGAATTTTCTTTTCATTCCTAGCATCTTTAATTATATGAATACCGCCACGGATGACGATAATTGAAATAGCAATACCAATAACAAGATCAGGAAACCTTGAATCAAGCTGATAAACTAAAATGCCACCAAGAATAATCCCTAAATTTGCAATTACATCATTTTTTGAGAATATCCAACTAGCTCTCATATGAATATCACCGTCTTTATGCTTTGAAATAAGGCGAAGACAAATAATGTTTGCTATGAGTGCTGCGATTCCGACGAAAATCATTAAAAGCGATTCAGGCTCACTGCCTAATACTGTTCGACGGGCAATATCGAAGAGGACAGTGATACCAAGTAAAATTTGGAAAATACCGCTCACATGGGCGACCTTTATTTTTACTAATGCATCTCTTCCAACTGCATACAAGCCAATTCCATAAACAGTTGCATCTGCTAACATATCAAGGGAATCTGCTATTAACGCTGTAGATTCACTTATTATTCCTAGCGTTATTTCGACAAAAAACATTATTGCATTAATAGTGAGCAATATTATCAAAACTCGGCTTTCTTCTTTGTTTTTTATCTCTATTTCACAGCCACAATCTGACATATTATTCCCTTATTTTTCACCTAACGCCTAAATCAGCGCGCAGTTTAAAGGGGTGCGATTTTTTGCTTCGCAAAAAACGTGACGCTTTAAACTGTCCGCTGGATTTTTTTGTTAGCTTTTTTATATTTGCTTACTAAATGACAATGACTTTATATATTTTTCCATAAACTCAAAATCAGGTTCTTTTTTTTCAGTAATTGGTAATTTAATCTTTGAAATATTCATGCGCTCTACATGCCATTTTCTACCATAATTGAATCGGTATTTTTCCATTTTTATTAAAGGGACTATAAAAAGAGCTATAAAACTATTTATTTCAAACTTTGGGTAAAGGACATTAACATCATCAGAAGCCCAAAATGCTTCAGGTTGATAAAATGCCTCTGCAACTGAGCCGTTATAGTTTACTGTAATTGTATTTCCAGTATGTATTGGTTTTTGCCCGATATTTTCTCGATAACCATTATTAGCATCAATTGAACCAATAAATGGAGTTTTTCCTGCCGTCATATTAGCTTTAGTTAATCTTTTTCCTTTTTTTATTTCAAACAATTCTTCCAATTTGAACCAGCTCCAGTTTAATGTATTCAGTGCCGGTACTTTTTCTTTTGAGTATGGAAGGCTTAAATCATCGTATTCATGTATGTTTACATCGTAAACCCAGCTAGGGATTTCATCTTTACTAGGGATTAGTAAATTTGCCAGCGTTCTATTGGCCTCTCTACCACACGTGGTATACCTAAAAGCGTTAGCTTTTAAAGCCAAACAATAATAGAGTTTTTCATTATTACTTAATTTTAATTTATCTGCTAGTACAGCAACATTTTGCCCAGTATAAAAATTTTTTGGTTGTAAGAATGTAGATAATGATGATCCTCCAAGGGCGACAGTTAAACATCCTTCAGGAAATAATTGTACATTATTTTTTTCTTTTACTATCGCAGAAACACCATTATTTTTTGCTGTCCTTGAAATAAAATTAACACCTGAGCTTGAATTTTTTATCTGCTCCATTTTATTTAAATCAAGCTGATTACCGTAACGAATATTAAATATATCTGTAACCTTAACAAGTTTCATAAACCTTACTCAATATCATTCATAAGTTTAAAAACAGCATAATTTTTTATCACTGCTTCAAAGTCACCTTTGGTTAATTCCGAGTAATTTGTTTCTAAATAGGCTTCTGAAACCCACTCGTCATCATGAGTAACATATTGTTTAACGCTTTCCCCTGGAATATCATCACGATTTCTATAAGACTCAACCCATCTATCTCTAATTTTATCCCATGTTTTATTTTGATCTATTCGACCTTTATGTTTCGTTTTTATAAAACCATCTTCTTTCCAATACCCAAACCATGTTTTTTGATTACTCTGTGTATGAGGAATATGCGCTTTAAATATCATGATACAAGTTACTGTCCCAACAGGGTAAAATAACTCTGTTGGCATAGACATTACAGCATCAAGCGTATGGTGTTCAAGCAACTCCTCTCTTTTGGGGTGCGGAGACGTCGCACATGTCATAGGGACGATGGCAATACCTGTACTCCCCTTTTTTAAACAGTCTAACATATGTTTAACAAATACTAATTCATGTAAATCTGCATCACCTTGGGAATAAGGGGGGTTTAGCATACCAATATTACATTTGTGTTTTTTTATGGCATCTGTAATACCTTCACCAAAACAACTTCCTTGATGCAAATTAGCTTTACCATCACCGCGTAAAATCATATTACTAGCAACTAACGCATACATATTTGGTTGTTGCTCTACGCCAAGTAACCCCTCTTTTTTTATTTTTTCTTTGTCTTCTTGCGTAAATGCTTGTTTAAACATTTTGTGCATAGCTGAAACTAAAAAGCCTCCAGTGCCCGCACAAATATCTAATACTCTACTATCCTTTTGAACATTTGCTAATAAAGAGAAAAGCTCTGTAATATGTTTGGGTGTTAAGACGATACCTAACGCTTTTTTATCTCCACCTGTATATTTTAGAAATTCCCCATAGAACTGACCAACTACATCGAAATCATGATATACACTAATAAATGGCCATACTTTCTGATTTAACATAAAAATCAATTCATACAATACACCACGCGGATATTTTTTCTGAGCTTTCCCAAGCTCAGGGTGTACGGCAATTGAAGAATATGGCTGAGTCATACTGAATTCTTTTGAATGAGGAATATCAGCTTTTTTCATTTCCTCTTTAATAACTCGCATCCATTCTTTTTGTAAGTCTTCTG
>CAZZIX010000343.1:0-2949 GCA_964654345.1 uncultured Methylomarinum sp. | reverse complement strand
TTGCTTGGGCTGGGATGCCCAAAACAAGCTTTCGCAAAAATAGCGACTCCCCGCAGATGGCTCTACGCATAACTTTACTGTAGCTGGCCTTAGTATCGTAGAAGTTGGGCTTGCTACATTTAGCTCTGTTGGAAAAGCTTGTGGACTTAAAGACAATAACATAACAGATATTTCAAAATTATCAGGAACCTATAATGGCGTTGGCGGAGGTATTGCTGTTATTCCAGGGTATGGTGCTTGGGCTCTTAAAAATGAACAAGGTGTTAGCATCACCCTAAAAGGTAATTTTTTAGGGATTTTTGTGGGACTGCCAATAAAAAGCCTTGTTTTAACACTAGAGTAAATCGACGGACTTAACTTAAGAAAAACAATAAAATTTAAGCTTTTAGGGAAAGGAATAACAATGAAAATAACGTATAAATTAGTGCTGGGAATGCTCCTATTAACACTAAGCAGCTGTACATGGTTTGAGCCAAACCCTTATGCCAATTTTTCTGTAGGAGAGGTGAATGAAGACGGGCCAGACACTGATGCCGTTATTTTAGTCGGTGACCCCCAAGTTATTTCACGAGAAACATTAATTAATGACCGTATTCGAGAGTCGAAGCATATTGGTACGTTAATAGATGATAGTGTGTATGAAACATTTGAACCACAGATTCTACGAGATATTAAAGTAGTAAATGCGTTCACCTCTCAGTTAGGTGTTGGTTTTGACCCATCATTAGGAAGAGCATTCAAGCGATCAGAAGATATTGCCTCATTATCAACTGAAATGGAGTTGCTTAAATTAAAAAATCAATTAAAGCAGCTCAAAGAACAAATTAAAACTGATCCTGCTGATATTGATCTTAACCCTAAAACAGGTGAGCTAATTGTTGATCCTAGGGGAAAGCTATCTACCACGGCAGAAAAAGATCCGAATTTAGTAATAGATCATAAAGCACTTACTGGTAATGAAGGAAGTTTAGTAAAACTTCTGAATGCTGTTGAAACGGTACTTAAAAAAGGAACTGACACAGCCCAAAGCAAAGCTAATGAATCTCAACTTAAATCTTCACCAGAGGAAAGGTTTGAAGATTTAAATGCTTATCGTGCACGTTTACGACAAAGACAAGCCGAAATAAATCTAGATGATGTTCATGATTTATTAGGAAATACTTTATACCGACTTCAGTTGGATGCCACTATTTTACCCGGTGAAATTAAAAATAAATATGGGGTTTTAGATTTTGCAATTAGTGGAAGTAAAGTTAAAGAAAATGAGTTAGATCGTGTTTATACAAATTGGTTAGTCTCTCTCTATAATAGAACTGAATTAATAAATAACTTAGATGACAAAAATTTTAATAATAAATCTATTAAGCTATCATGGAATAATATTATTTCTTCTTTTACAAAGAATGGGTTAATAGAGCCGTGTAAATTTAATGTTGACTCAAAAGATAAGATAATGTTTTTGCCCCCAGCTAAAGCGGCTGAAGGTTTAGTGAAAGCTATATCAGGAAAAAACATAAATTCGGATGTTATTTCTCAAGTCTTTATGGGCTTTTCAAATAAAGAAACGATAAATAATCTACTGCCTTCGTCTCTTGAAAGCTTATTACCTTCTTTATCTAACAATATAAAAGAATGTAAAAACATAAGTGGCGAAAACCCTACCCCCAAAGCTTTTAAAGATAAATTAACCCTAATGGAGGGTAATGTTTTATTATGGAAGGCAAATAACGTATATACCTATCAAGCTCAGCCATCAGAGAAAGTTCAGCGTTTATCAACCCTTGCCAGTGCAGCTAACTCTATGCAGTCTGCCTTTGCATTAGCAGCAACACTACCTCAATATGGAATAACTATCGATGCAGGTGCAGCGGCCTCTAAAGTAGCTGTTGGAATGGTCGATGCGATAGAGAGATCACCTCTAGTGATTGGCTATACCGATAAGAAAAAGGATGTACCCCATTTTGGTTATATCTTTGGCCCTAAAGCGATTTTACAAACAGATGATAACCAGTTGGTCTACAAGCAGGTCCCTGCTAGACATTCCGTATTTGCGGATATTTCAGTGCCGGGTTGGTGGCCAGCACTTACCTTAAAGACTAGAAAAGCATGGGTTGGTAATTGGCATAATGGCTCAAATGCTCTTAAATCCTATAATAAAACACATGAAATAAACGTGCGTTTACGCCCTAAAAGACAAGGTTTCGAAGCCCTTACTGATTACTTATATTCTAATGCTATTCCATCTGCTACAACTGATATTGCTAGTATAGAGAAAATATTCCCTGAAAATATTGATAAATGCGCCAAAGGAATAGTTAACTTTATTTTTAAAGGTAAAAATTTATGGCGAAATCCAAAGGTATTTATTTTGGGTGTGCAGCAAGATCCTGTTACTGTTTTGCCTGATATGGAAGGGATCTCTGTTAAGGTAGACCTAAGAGGATTGCCTATGAATACATGGTACTTTCGTCAAGAGGATGAAAGCGTTATAGTTTGGACAAGTTTTGGTAAAGCTAGGTTAAAAGCATCAGCTAGTCTGCCAAATTTTGGGGGGTCAATAAAAGACTGTCCAAAAACTACAGAGAAGTTACAGCTACTCCCCGATAAAAATTTTTACACTGGAGGCCCTGTTGCTCCTAGTAAAAATAATATTACGCTCACAGTAACAAGTAAAATTCCTGATGCTATTCGAAATTACAAAATTATTGCACAAGTTATTTCTAATCAAAGAGCGAATAAAGTTTTAGTAAGTTCTTCAACCTCTAGGGAACATACTGATAAAAGTCAGTTTAAAGGTAAAATTATTTTAAACAAAGGTTTATTAGGTAACCTGTCACCTGCTTTACTTAGAGTTGGGTTACGATATCAACTTGTAGAAGGTGAAGCAGTAAGAGAAAGTGCGGGGAGTCGCTATTTTTGCGAAAGCTTGTTTTGGGCATCCCAGCCCAA
>CAZZIX010000342.1:0-2958 GCA_964654345.1 uncultured Methylomarinum sp. | reverse complement strand
GGTTGCCATAGCAACTATTATTATTGGTTTAATATTCATTGTAGATTTTCCTGATAAATATGAATTGTTTAAAAGTACCTTTTAAGCCACTGTAACTTATTCACAATGGCTAATTCTGTGACAATATTAATTCCAGCGACGCCCTTTTCCTTGTTTACCTTTTCCTTTTGAAGAACCACGCTCCATGGAAGAATTAACAATAGCATCTGCAGTTGATTGATCTAAAACTGTAGCTTCATACACAATGCCCATTGATTCTAATCTTCTAACAAAAGCTCTTAAATGATTTCGTGAACCCCGTAATAAATTTTCATAAACATTTTGAATATCAGCTTTATCGGTTGAATCAATAGCTTTTTGAAGATCTATAATATCTGTTTCTTCGATAAATATACCGGTAAGAATTGCCTGATTTAGTGTTACATCATAATCAGTCTTATTTTTATAAAATTCTGAAAACTCGATATTTGTAAAGGTGCCGATAGTATCATTGGCAGCAGGGTCTTCCAGCCCATATTTATCCAGTAAACGTTTAACACTATCCATATGCTTTTGCTCGGCTGAAGCAATATTACTAAAAATATTAGTATCAAAATACTCGTATAATGTTAAATAAACATCACGAGCAAGCTTCTCCTCTTCTCGCATGTAAAGCAAATTTTCTTGCTCCTCAGCTGTCAATTCCAATGTCTGCACATTTCTATTTCCCTTACCTTGAGAAAATTGCCCTTTATTAGCTTCGGCATAGGAATGACTGCTCATTGATAAAATCAGAATTGCCATCATCAAATTTAAATTTTTCATTTTTTTCCCCTGTTTCTTTTAAGAATTACTTGTTACTTGCTTTTAGTTTAGTAAATAAGCATTGCCAAAGTATTTCCATTTACGGATAATTTGTTACAAGATGTTACGGAGAAGAAAACAAATTGGATAAAATGAGTACCAAAATCCTGATTGTTGACGATGATAAGGCTCTGTGTCAGCTGCTTTGTCAATATTTGGAGAAGCAAGGGTTTGTAGCTGATTATGTTGAAAATGGAATAGCAATGGATCGCTATCTTGAACAAACAACGCCCGAACTTATTATTCTTGACCTTATGATGCCTGGAGAAGATGGCTTAAGTATTGCCAAACGTCTAACCAGTGAAAAGGATATTCCAATCATTATGTTATCGGCTTGTGGTGAGGATGTTGACCGTATTCTGGGGTTAGAAATGGGTGCGGATGATTATCTAGCAAAACCCTTTAACACGCGTGAATTGCTAGCACGTATTAGATCTGTATTACGCCGCCACCATCCTGAAAAAAATAAAGAAAGTAAAGCAGAAACCACTTACACATTTGGAACCAATACACTTAATACGGTAAGCCAGACACTAAAACAAAATGGAAAAGAAGTTTTGCTGACACAAAGTGAATATTCTCTATTGAAACTTTTTTTAGAAAATCCTAATAAAGTCTTATCCAGAGATACATTACTAGAAAACCTCAAAGGCTATGCATGCTCACCATTTGATCGAAGTGTAGATGTTCGTGTAACGCGTTTACGTCACAAAATAGAAACAGATACTACAGCCCCTAAATATATACAAACAGTATGGGGACAAGGGTATAAGTTTTTAGTGACAGACACAGAATAATGAAATTCTTAAAACGTCTGGATTCTTTATTTGCAAAAACTAGTTTAACGCTCACTTTTGGCCTTGCACTGTTTATCATTTTGGCGACTTCTTTTGCTTGGTTTTTTATTTTAAGCCCCTTATCTAATAGAGCGGCTGATGATATGGCAGCATTAGTCAATTTAACGGCTAAAACATGGGTGTCACTTCCAGTACAAGAGCGAACGGCATTTGAAAGAAAAGTTTCCCAGCAACACGATTTATTTTTTAGTCATAAGCATAGCCCTACTCAGGAATTAAAAAAAACATATCCATTCGTTTCTCGTCTGCAAAAAGCGTTGAAACGACATACGGAGCAAAAAGTAGTAATTAAACAAGAAATTGATGATCATGATCTTTTTTGGTTTGAACTACGCTATGCTAAAGAAATAATAAAAGTTGGTTTTTATCATGACCGCCCAGGCCCTCGTCCGCCTATCGCTTTAACAGGTATCTTTATCACCGCAGCTTTGCTCATTATTTTTACCACTCTTTTACTGGTTCGGCGTATTACACTTCCCGTTAAAAGACTATCCAATGCTGCTAATCAATTTGGAAAGGGAAAGCTTTCTACTCGTATATCAGAAACAGGCCCGACTGAACTTGCTTCTTTAGCGCATAGTTTTAACCGGATGGCCAAAGAAATAACTCAATCAATTGAAAATAGAGCGGTTCTTTTTGGTGGTATTTCTCACGATTTAAGATCGCCCATTACACGAATGCAAGTTGCCTTGGACTTGTTGGAGCAAGATCAAGATCAAGATAAAGCGTTAGTTACTGGCTTAAAAAATGACCTAATAGAAATGGAGCTTCTTATTCAAAAATCAATGGAATTTGTTAAAGGACTGGATAAACAAAATGCTATTGAAACTAATCTAGATATAATATTCAATTCTATTATTGAAGATTATCGCAAACGAGACCTTGTTATTCATCTTGTGGCAGAATCATGCGGAACTTGTAAAATAGATATTCAAACATTTCGGCGCGTGTTATTAAATCTACTCGATAATGCTTTCCAGTACGGAGACAATAGTCCAGTAACACTTTCTTGTAAAAAAGAAAAACATCAGCTTACTATTCAGGTCTTAGATGAAGGTTCTGGAATACCCACAGAAAAACTTGAAACTGTTTTTCAGCCGTTCTATCGCCTTGACCATTCGCGTAACAAAAAAAGTGGAGGGAGTGGGTTGGGGCTGGCTATTGTTAAACAATTATGTGATGCTCATAACTGGAAAATTGAGCTACTTTCTAGAAAAAATAAGGGGTTAGAGGCATGTATTGAAATTCCTATTTAAAA
>CAZZIX010000341.1:0-2960 GCA_964654345.1 uncultured Methylomarinum sp. | reverse complement strand
AATTAAATGTTTCAAGATAGACGACACCCACATCAGCCTTGTCAAAAAACAGCTGATGAATAATGGAATTCTGTTTTTGTAATCGTTGGACCGAACTAAATACGTGTGAAAAAGGTTGCTTAAATTGGGGGATAACCAACGAATCAAGAAATACAGACGCTAACGCATCATTTTTCGGTATCACTAAACGGCTGTTTTTTATATCTGAGATTTGATTTATGCGCTTATCTTTACGAGCTAAAATAACCATATCATAGGGTTTATCAGTAGCACTCAGGCCTGCAAAACCATCAGCTAACAAATTCAAGTCAAAATGTTTTGCGATTAATAAAGGGGGGGCAACAATAATACTGAGTTCACCATTATTAAAGGCTGATTGCATTTTCTCAATGTGGTCAAATAATATGACAGAACTGTGCTCAATCTTATGCGTTTTACTAAACTCATCGATCCAGAATTTAATGGCAACTTGAAAATCAGTTCGACTAATCCTATTGTTGATGGACGGGAAATACCAGCCAATGGAAAACTCTGGAATTATTAATTTTTCTTTTGCAAGCACGGGGTTAAGGAATTGCATGCATAATAAAAATGAAAAAAATATTATTCTAATCATTAACGAGTGCTTTTTTAAGTTTAAGGTAGGATTTATAAAAGGCATCAAATCTTGTTAAATCATCCACATATAATGTCTCAATATCAGATGATTGGAAAACTTCTAATATTTGCCGACCTCGTATCTCAGAAGTAAATTGATGTGTCACTTTTTTTAATTGTACTTGATAATGATAGTCACGATGGAAGTAGCCATAATTTCTTGATTTGATAGCAAAGCTATTTAAAACGGTGATTTTTTTTGTTATCTGGGGATTCATTTCAGCCATAAGATTGAACGTACTTTGATAAACGACGGCAACATCTGCTCTGCCAAAAAACAGATCTAGAATTATTCGTTGATTGGTATTAACTTTACTTATCTGGCTAAATACCCGCTGATATGAATGATTATAATGTTTGATGGTTTCGGTTTGCATGAATAATTCTGCCAATAAATCATTTGTTGGCAAAAGCAAACGTTTACCTAAATAACCGGTAGCTGCCATTTTTTGTTTCTGATTGGTGATAATAACGAGATGATCTTTTTTGTTTTTTTCTTTAACACAAACAAAACCATCAGATAATAAATTTCGATCAAAGTGGATAGCCAGTAATAGTGGCGGGGCAATTACCATATCGATTTTTCTGTTATCAAAAGCTGTTTTCATTGAAACAATATCATCATATATAACTGAATAAGAATTTTTAATATCAATTTTATCTGTTAATTCTTTCATCCAGTAATTAAGTGAAATTTCAATGTCAGTCTGACTTGATACATTACTTAAAGGCGGGTAATAAAAACCAATTACCAGGCGAGATTGTAATGAAGTATCTTGCTCAGCTTGTACTAATGAAATAAATAGGCTTAGAAATAAGCTGCAAACTTTTGTCACCGGTTTCGGACTCGATCAATTAATTGTAAATGTTTTTTTTTGAGTTGTTGTGTGGTTTTTAAGTCAGCAATGCTAGAACGCTGTATTTTCTCGGCATGGAACAAAGCCATTAATTGTCGGCCCCTGGGGTGAGTTTCCAGTTTTTCCATTTCAGCTAAAACGGATTCTCTAAATTTAGGATTTACCTTACGATGAAAAAAACCTAATCCCCGAGGAATGTTAGCAAGCCTGGAAATTACACGTGTGTTAGTTTTTATCTGCGGATTTAATTCAATGGCCAACTGGTAAGCATTTCTATAGACCAGAATCATATCGGTTTTTTTAAAAAACAATTTAAAGATCAATTGATTCGATCTTTGAATACGATCAATGTTGGGAAACATTTCCCTTGCTTGTTTTCCAAAGTGTTTTAGAGATAACAGATCAACATACATTTCTGATATGGGGTCACTAATTAATATAGATAACTGTTTATTTTTAATGTCTTTAAAATGGTTTACCCCAGAGTTTTTATGCGTGATAATCAGTAACTGGTTTTTTGCTGAGGTGTCTGACTGGACGATCTTATAGCCGTCTGCTAATAGTGCCGGGTCAAATGTGTCGACGATTGGTAAAGGGGAGGACACGATGAAATTTATTTTACCCTGATAAAAATCAGTTCGCATTTGATCCAGGTTTTTGTAGATGGTTATAAAGGCTTTGAAGCCGGCATGCTTACCCACTTCTTCTGACCAAAAACGTAAAGCAACTTCCATATCGGCCAGGGCAATATCAGGAATAGATTCAAGATAAAAACCTGTACGTAAGGTGAGTTGTTGAAATGGGTCTTCAGCCGCTAGACTGACATTGGTAACACTCATTATCAACAAAGTAATGAGTAAATTACATATATGAAGTCTGTACATGGTTTTAATACTATATGTGGTTTGTCATGTGAATATAAAAAAACCAAGAATTTAAAATTCAGCTATTTTCTAGTTAGCTGACGAAGTTATTGTGTACTCGTTCAATGCAAAGGTAACCACCCGTATTTGGAGTTCTTTAGGGCGATAAATGCTCTATATTACGTCCTATCAAATATTCAAGAGATGTCAGAGCAATCTCTAAGGCATAACGGGAACGGAAATAAGCACTTTTGGCGAAACCTTCCACCAGCTGCGCTTGAATCACATCTTTGGTTTCCACCATTTCCTGTTGATATGCACGGACATGTAGTTGACGGTTTTCACGTGCAGATCCATAGGCGGATTCAGTATTTTTAATTTGTTTACCCGAACTGCGGATGCGTAGAAACTGTTGTTTTATTTGTAAAGCCATACCTTCATCCAAGAGGACACGCTGGCTTTTTATCTGCCGTTGTTGGGCTTTGGCGTGATTTACTTTTCCCGCAGTTTCAAAGCCGCTAAAAAGGTCCCATTGCATGCCTACCCCAATATTCCAGCCGTCACGATTATCATCATTGATCAA
>CAZZIX010000340.1:0-2984 GCA_964654345.1 uncultured Methylomarinum sp. | reverse complement strand
AGCCCAACCTACTAGTACTTCACTTTTAATCACACCTCTTTATTATAGTGTGAAGTATATGTGTTGACTTAAATGTTTAAATCAAAAGGATTAGGACAACATCCGCATTGTACTATTCACCCTACTTTGGGCTTTTTGTAAAATCATGAGTGAGAAGTTAGCATCTAACGACCCTTTTTTGAGTTTTGAATAAGCAGGAATTGAATTGATATAAGGTAAACCTTCAGTTTTTTTAGCACTGATGTAGCTATGTAGTTTAGCTAAAATCACAATATCAGTTAGTGTTAGCTTATCTCCTTTATCATAAAACCAATCTTCTGAATGATGGGGGATAGCACTCAGCTCTTTAGAAAACCCTAGTGTATGTAAAACTAAAGAACCTACAGGCGCTCTAAGATAAGGAATGGCACTTTCAATATCTTTAAAATCAGGGTGGTCAGAGGGGTTTTCTTCTGCAAAATGTAATAAAGGGATGGTGCCAATATCAGCGACTAGTCCAGCTAATAATGCATCATCTGGATTAACAACATTTGTTTCAGAAGCCAGAACAAAACTTAAGCTGGATAGATAGAGGCTTTTTTTCCATAAGCTTTCCATACTTTGCATTAATTGCTTATTTTCACATTTAAATAATTGTTTTAGACTGATACCTATTACTAAATTACGTGTGGCTTCAAGACCTAGTCTTAGTACCGCATCATGACAATTTGTAATCGGGTTAACTGGAGCATACGCTGGACTGTTAGAAACCTGGATAAGTTTAGTGACGATGGCGGAATCCATATGAATAATATCAACGGCTTCATTGACTCCAATATCTTCATTAGCCATTGCTTTATTAAGTTTTAAGGCTACGTTAGGCAAAGATGGAAGCCGTAGTTTGTTTTCTCTATAAGCTTGAGAAAAACTCTCGAAAAAAGCATGGTTAGATAATTCTGCCGGTAGTTCAAAGTCATTTAATTCAACATAAGAATCTTCTTCATTTTCGCTTTTAATGGCCCAAAGTTGATTCAGCTCTCCAGGTACAACAAGTAGCGTAACTTCTGTTAATGCCGTTGCTGTACCACCTATGGTTTTTCCGCTATTAAGAGGGAGGTGTGCAACCGGAGAATCGAAGGATATTTCATAATTATTGTTACTGTCAGGTTGAATTTGAACAGAACCACTCAATAAATAGTACACTTCTTTAGATTCATCACCTTGTATAAAAAGTATTGATTTTTTAGAATATACTTGAGTTTTTATAGCCAAAGAATCTAGGTCTTTCTCATCCATATTTTTTAATGGAATGAATTTTTTTAGAACATCAGTTGTTAAACGCTTAGTTGATGTCTTAATCGGTTTTGAACAAGAAGTTGGTTTTTTTTGGGATATTATTTTTTCTTTCACAAGCTCATTACTATTTTGTTCTTGGGTTGGCTTTGACCCAAATATTTTTGAAAATAATTTTTTAAACCAGTTCATTTTATATTCCTTGCGCCTTAATATATTAGGAAGAGAAAGTTTTTAAAGCGTCATTAATTTTATCTTTTGCATCGTGCAAAAAACCTAGAGAATTTTCTGGTGACAGAGAAATGTTTTTTAACTTACTTGCCGCAGGTATTGATGTTATGGGGGGTAAGTCAGAAGTATCTTTCTTTCCAATTTTATTGTGTAACCTAGATAAAACTACAATATCTGTAAGAGAAAGGGTTTCTTCAGTATTTTGATACCAGTCATCTGAATGTAAAGTGACTTGGATAAATTCTTCTGCAAACCCCCATTTTTTTAGAATAGAAGCACCGACGATACCTTTTACGATAGGAATTGCTTTGAGAATATCTTCATCGTTGTAGTAATCTTCAGGTAAATTTGAAGCAAAATTTAGAAAGGGTATTACACCAATATCACAAATTAAGCCGGCAAGTAATGCTTCTTCGGGGTTTTTTTGTTTACTTTCAGAAGAAAGGACATAACTTAAGCTTGATAAATAAAGGCTATTTTTCCAGGCATGATCTAAATGTTTCGCAATCTTTGCAGAGTTGCCTTTGAAAATATTTTTTATACTTAAACTAATGACTAAGCTACGTGTAGCATTGAGCCCTATTTTTTTAATTGCTTCAAAACAGCTTTTGACGGGTACAGACGATACATATAAAGGGCAATTAGCTACTTCAATTAATTTTGCGGCAATAACAGGGTCTAGTTGGACTATTTTAACAGCGTCCCCTATACCAATATCTTTTTTCATTGCCTCACTTAACTTAATGGCAATAACAGGTAACGAAGGGATTTCCATATCGTCATTAAGGAAATATTGAGAGAAAGATTGTAAAATACGTGAGTCTTTTAACTCTTCTGGAATCGTCAATTCAAATGATTGGTGCTTTTTTGAATTGAGAGACATAATTTTTTGCGATACACGCAAGATACTGACCTTTGATTTCGCAATTGCAGTCGTTGTATGCTTTATACCACTTGTGATAGGGAATTTTGCTTTAGTTTCTGTGGCTTCAATGTCAAAAGATTTATTATTACCATCAGTTAAGGTAATAGTTCCATTTAAAAGATAGATAGCTGAATCAGAAACACTATTAATCTTAAATAGAGTTTCTCCCGCAGCTAGCACCTCAGATTTTTTCTCTAATGCAAAAGATTGTAGTTTTTCTTCACTTAAATTTCTAATGGGGATTAAATTCTTTAATATTTCAACCGATATTTCTTCAGTTATAAGATTGCTTGAGTGTTTTTTTCCTTTAAAAAATGAGCTTAATAAAGCCATAGAAACATCCTGAAATGTATAATCTTGTGGAGAAGAAATTGGTTGATAATCTACTGATTTTTTTTATTTTGTTAGTTCATAGAATATATTGTTAGAGTAGATTTAATCGTAAGTAATTCAATATTTTGATGTATTACTGGTTGTTTGAAGTATAACAGATAAGAAAAAAAGGGTTGAGAAATAAAAGGAATTCTTATGTGTTCGAATTAGTGAGTTTCCACCT
>CAZZIX010000339.1:0-2985 GCA_964654345.1 uncultured Methylomarinum sp. | reverse complement strand
ATTAAGGGCATAATCGCTCAACACCAACCTACACCTTGAAATTATTTTAAAAATGCAGCAAAAAAATCTTGTTTTTTATGATATAAGTTCAGGAGTAAGGCACTAAATGAGTAACGTATGGATGTGGGAAAGTGTTCTATTTGCTTAAATGAAAAAAGAAAAGTAAAGTTTTCTACTCGCCGAGGAAGTATTTGTCAGTATTGCGTTACTTCTATTTTAAAAGGATATTATTCTCCAAGCGACTTGTTGGAATCACACAAAGAAAGTAGAGCTAGGCATCACCTTTATGTTTTAAGCAAAGGTTGGTTAGCTACCAAAAATAAGCCTGTGGCACCTGAAAAACCAAATAAACAGGATATTAAAAACGAATGTGCATACTCCGTAAAAAGTAGTGAAGGTATTGGAAAGTGGCTATTCAGATCTATGATAAGTGATTCCGATAGAAAAGTAGAAATACAAAAGAAATATACGGAGGAATTAGTCAATAGGCTAGATGAATATAACCATGAGTATAATATTTACCTTTCAGAATGTCAAAAATTTACGGCTCAAAGAGAAAATTATAAAAGCAACTTGGAAGTAACTGTAAACAAAGAGTTACAAGAGTGGCAGACAGAGGTAATAAATACCAAAGGTTTCATAAAGGAAAATGATGCCAAATTATTGCGAGCATTTTATTATGGCTATATTAATGACAACTTTGAAAAATCCACTAGAATTGATAAAGAAAAAATGAGAGGGGTTCGTGAGGTAATTATTGAACAAGATAACTTTCAATGTTCAATATGTAATGTCAGTAGCAATAAGGTCGAATTTCACGTTCATCACATAATCCCACTTGACAACTATGGCACAAATAAATATCAGAATTTAGTAACACTTTGTTATTCCTGTCATAATAAACAGCATGAAGGAATTATAGTTACAAGAAATAAGAAGATTTCGCGGAAAAGGCATGG
Organism: uncultured Methylomarinum sp.; assembly: GCA_964654345.1. Lineage (GTDB taxonomy): Bacteria > Pseudomonadota > Gammaproteobacteria > Methylococcales > Methylomonadaceae > QPIN01. The sequence goes on along the minus strand of CAZZIX010000339.1, from coordinate 2,026 downwards.
TGGAGAATTTATAGCAATTGATCTTGAAACAACAGGCCTGTCCAATAACGATCACATCATAGAAATTGCTGCGGTAAAGTTTAAATCGGGAAAGCCTATTGAGCACTTTCAGTCATTGGTTAACCCACAGGTTCCTATTTCCCTAAAAATTGAGAGTATAACTGGAATTACAAATTCAATGGTCTCGAATGCACCTTCTATAAATTTAGTTTTACCAAAGTTTATGAAGTTTATCGCAAATAAAAAATTAGTTTTTCATAATGCTAGTTTTGATAGAAGGTTCATTAATAAGGCTGCTAACGAAAATGGATTATCATTTGATAATGAGTTTGAAGATACATTACCCTTATCAAGAAAAAAATTTCCTGAATCCTACAATCATAAATTACAGACTTTAGTTAACTATTTAAATATCCCTGTTGATTCTAAACATAGAGCATTGGATGATAGCTATGCAACTGGGTATGTTTATATTAGTTGTTTGCAAGGAAAAAAAGCATAACAAAAAGTTCCAGTTGACCGCTGGCAGCGCCACTTTTTTCTAGAGGTCATTTTTTATCAAAGTCCAGTGTGTTAGCAGAGTTCATCGTATACCTGCCAGCGGCCACTGAACTTGGCGTTGGAACGTATTCGATACCAACCACCACAGCTATTTTAATACGTATTTACAGCAACTTACCAGCCTGGCAAGTGTGTCTATATTAGTTGACACCAAAGGGTCATTCTGAATTCACTAGGTTCATTTATATCAACTTGAAAAACTAGGTTCACCGCCCTACTCCGCAATTTCCATTACAACCAAATAGATCCTCAGTTTCATAAAAAAACAACCATTCTAGGGAAATAGTTTTCACTTGCCGTTGACTTCGATATCACTAATCAGTATCATGTCTAGATGAACAGTAAACAAAGAAAAACTCTTGGAGCTATCTTTTCCTCTCCCGTTCCGGCGAACATTGAGTGGAAGAAAATTGAATCTTTATTTCTAGCTCTTGGCGCAATAATTATTGAAGGATCAGGATCAAGAGTTTCATTCATACTTAATGATGAAAAAGCCGATTTTCACAGGCCACAGCCAGGAAAAGAAGCCAAACGCTATCAAGTAAAAAATGCTCAAGACTTTTTAACAAAAGCGGGGGTGCAACCATCATGAATACATTAACCTATAAAGGGTACACTGCAAAAATAGAGTTTGATCCAGAAGACGATATCCTCTTTGGCAATATCATTGGAATTCGTGATACTGTCGGTTTTCACGGAGAAACCGTAAATGAATTAAAAACAGCATTTCACGAAGCTGTAGAGTTCTATTTAGAGAGTTGCAAAGAAGCGGGAAGAGAACCCAACAAACCATTTTCTGGAAAATTTCTGGTAAGAGTTAATCCTTCTCTTCACAATGAAGTTGCTATTGCTGCTGCAAACGCTGGGAAGAGTTTAAATAAATGGGTTGCCGAAACATTGCAAAATTCTGTTCATGCCCATTAACTCCGAAATTGAAAACAATTAAGGTGCTTTGGGTTGTTTCTTCCAAGATTATTGCGAGATAGCCATTATCTTCTTCACACAAAGAAGTAACCAGATTTTTAATAGCATCAGAAAAGCAATTTATACCAAAAGTAGGTTTATACGGTTATTAAAATCATACTTCGAAATACGCATTTATTGCGAAGACAACCCACTGATTTATCGGCCAATCTAAACTAACTGGGTTTCATAATCCAACAAACCTGTACACGATAAATACTACTGAGCCAAACAAGAGAACAAACGTCAGTTCCAAAGCAATTTTCGAAAAAATATCAGCTTATCCTTGCCCCAATAAAACATGAGCGAGATTCAAAACAAACTGTTTTTTAACCAAACATCATCAAAGTCATCATCGGAATTCAACTACCCCAAATAATTAAAAAAACTGGTGGTCATGGTGCAATTCTGTGGTAGGTTTGTTCCAATCGGGTAGCCGGGGGGTTCTCTCCCCCAGCCCCCACAACACCCCGCATGCGGCTCCGCACGGGGCGTTTCCTTA
>CAZZIX010000338.1:0-2993 GCA_964654345.1 uncultured Methylomarinum sp. | reverse complement strand
GGTGTTTTTTTAGCAAGAAAGAAGGATATAGATTGGTTTGCTAAGGAAGGGGCTGGGCTTATTTACCCAGAAAAGTGGCAACAATTAGTGGCTAGTGTATCTGATGTGGCATCAACAGATTTAGTGAAAAGTTTATATGATGTTGTCTTTGGAGATGATGAGCTGGCAAAAAGACGGGTAACTAAAGCCTGGATCGAGTGGGGCGGCCAAGTTGCTTTAATGCAGGATTATCAAGAAGATGAGCAGTCAGCTCATGTGACAGAAAAAATGCTACAACTGGTGCAGATGGAGATACATTATGCTTTTCATAAATATTTCATCACTGAAAACCAGATATTTGAAGGCTGTGAGGTAATACAAGATATCCCTACAATTATTATTCATGGGAGAAATGATTTAGTCTGTCCTATGGAAGCAGGCTTTGCTTTGTCAAAGAGTTTAGTAAAAGCCAAATTCATTGTTTTACCCAGTGGGGGTCATATAGCTAGTGGAGAAGAAATGATTGACGCTTTGGTTGGTGCTACTGATGAAATGTTGGGACTAATTTAGCTAAAATAGTATTTTTTTGTTGTTATTAGGATCCCCATGTTTTACTGCCTTGTTTTTAGTTGCTTGAAAAAAATAAAAATAATAAATAAAAGCAAAATAACTGCAATACCAACCATGATTTTTGTAAAGGGCAGGCCAGCAATAAACATAAATTGTTGCTCAGTTACTTTATTATTTTTGTGATGTAATTTTAACTTGATTGCATAAAGGTCTACGTTTTGCAGATCAGCACTAATGGATACAACTTGATTAGAAAAAAACTGTAATTGTTTTTGTTTAATTATAGAGAAAGCATCCTTTTTTTGTAGAAGTAGTCCTAACCATGAATTTCGTTTTAATAGTTGCAATTCTATAGCTATACCACTTAAATCATCAGTGTTAGAATCAACTTTTATTATTGTCTGACCTAAATAAGGAAAATGGCGACAATAATGCTTATCTGGAAATTTTCCTTGAAATTGATAGCCATTTAAACGTATATCTAGTCCATCTATTCTAACGATACAGTCATCGTTACCATGAGAGCCAGCATGAGAAAATGCGGTATTAGAAAAAAATAAAGCTGAAAATAGCACGATAAAATGTACAATGATTGAAGGTCTCATTTTTAGTACCGAAGCATTAGTTTTTTCCCTTTCTGGGTTATTTCCATGTGTTTCATAAAACTCATCCCTAGCAAGATTTCATCCCCTTCCATATGTGGGTTGATTGTTGCACGGATATTATTAAGCTCAATTGCGCCGATTTTAACCGAGTTTAGCCGCGTATTGTAAACAGTAATCGTACCATTAGCAGTCCTGCTTTGGGTTGGAAAACCTTTTTTAAGATGTATTCTTTGCGCTATTGACTCAGGGATGCTGATAAGTGTTGCACCTGTATCAAGTAAAAAAGTGACCGGAATTTGGTTGATTTGGCCATTAGCGAGGTAATGACCATAACGGTTTTGACTTAACCTAACTTCGGCAACATTCTTATTCCATCGGGTCGAAATATTTTGGTTTGGATTGTTTTGTTGTTCAAGATAATTATTGAAGCCAAAAGTTAGAAGAGCTAAAAATATGAGCCAGGCAAGAAAAATCATTCCTTGGCCTATTTTTGAGTTGTTATTGGTCATAACTTATTTCTTTCTTGAACTAATATCCAAGGTTTTATAACGACAGACCACACCGTTGTATTTTCTTTAAACCACTTTAAGGCCTGTTGATCTGAAACGGGTGCTACTTTTTCTTGTTTTAGCCATTGTTCTACTTGACTCTTATTATCTATTGAAAATTGATAGGCAACCTCTACTAAATCAATCTCTTCAGAGATATAAATAGCCATACCACTGGCAAAAAAACGTTGTAATTCATGCCATGGAATTTGAGAAGTTTCCAAGTTTATCTCTTTTTTACTCATTGAGTGATGATCTTGTAAAGTTGAGCTGTTATTCTATACCAATAATCCTAAAAAACTCTTAAAGAGGCAGAAATTAATGGCATTGTTTGGCGGAAGCAGTAAAAAATCGACTTTAAAAGCATCAATTAAACAAACAACTAACGCTCGATCAAATGAGGGGGCAAAAGCAGATCAGCTATATATAAGTGCATACCAAGGTTTTGCAGATGTAGTAAAAGGAGACCTGGTTACAGGTGAGGCTCTATTTAATTGGGGTTTTGCTCTTTTACATCAAGCTAAAACTAAAGAAGAGGACGCTGTTAAGCTTTATTTAGAGGCGATCTCTAAATTTAATTTTTGTTTATTAGTCACGCCAAACCATCTAGGTGCTGCGATTGATGGTGGTGTAGCCTATATGGATTTAGCTCGTATTATGGAAATTAGTGCAGATGATGAGCTTTATGATCTGGCTGGAGAGTTTTTTGAGAATGCAGAACGGATTCAGCGAGGAAGTGCTGCCTATAACTTGGCGTGTATTTATGGGTTGCGTGGGCAAGAGGATGCTTGCATCGAAGCATTAGAGTTATCAAAGGAATGTGGAAGTTTGCCAGCTGCCGAAGATATTCTTAGTGATACAGACCTTGCTGGAGTAAAAGATACTCAGTGGTTTACTGATTTTATGGAAAAAGTGACGGCTGAACCTGAGCCGGAAGTCATAGATGAAAGTGTGGTGAGATATGATGTGGAAGGAAATGTTATTCGTAAAAAGGAGAAAAAACAGTTTGAAAATGAGGTTGATGGTGTAGTTTATGATGTGGAAGGGAATGTGATTAGGACAATAGAGCCGGAAGTATCTTCTGATACTAGTAAGGACATTGATAAAACTGAAAATTTAAATGCAGAAGAAATAAAAGTTGCTCAAAAAGATGAATAACCAATATTCAAGAGTAAGGCAATATACTTCGCGCGGTACAGATGCGGATTTCTAATGGTCGATTTTCCCCAGTAAGCTGAGCTGCTAAAATGATTGCGTAGTTTGCTATGCGCCTTTTAAGCACCTCAGCACT
>CAZZIX010000337.1:1719-2995 GCA_964654345.1 uncultured Methylomarinum sp. | reverse complement strand
TTCAAAAAGATACAAACTAATGATTAAGAAATGGTTGTTAAATCTTAATACTACCTATGCCGCAAAGCCTTCATACTTCTCCTCAGCCAATCCCCAATCTTTATCTTAACACCCTGGAACAAACCCTCTGGCCTCAGCCATAAAAAAAGCGGCTTCCTGAATCCATATTTCACGCTCAGAATCATCCAATATTATTTGTTCACTATTTGCTTCAATTTGCTCTGTCTTTGAAACTTTACTTTGTTTTCTAGTAGCCATTTTAATTCTCCATAATCTATTGATGAAGGCAGAAAGAAAGCACATCCTTGTGCAATCTAACTCCAAATAAACAGCTCATAACTGTTTATATTGAATGTGTATAAAAACAGGGTTCCAAAGCTTAATATCTTAAATAGCATTTGGATAAAATAGGCTTATTTATTTTTCTGTTTTAATTCACATTCTATTGTGCACTATTCGACTTTCTATTTATTCTCTAGCTTTTTTAAAGGTAAGGATAAAAAACAGAGGAATAGCAAATACGAATAATGCGCAATTTCGCACTCCTACACGGGTGTGATTAAAAGTGAAATAAATAAAAATACCGTAGGTTGAGCTACCGTCTTTTGGCAACCCAACACTACTTTTGCTAAAGATGTTGGGTTAACGGTAGAGCCGTTAGTTCAACCTACCCAATTCTTCACTTCACTTTTAATCACACTCATTTTTTTAGGTTTATCCATAAATGTACAATTTTTTAACTATCTTCCTGATAGCTTCATTACTCCCTTTTTTAAAATTAAAAGGAAATACTTAAATTATCAAGTTATTCCAAAAACCTTGATGCATATCTTAATGCGAATCATTATCATTTGCAATTATTATTTATTAATTTTCTTAATTTGACTGCTTTCGCTTATTGTAAAAAAATAAAATTAAGCCTGGATTTCTAAGAAACGACAATGTATAGTACTGCGTCTGCTTTCTGGTGTTTTTGAAAATAACAACAAAAACTTAAATGGGAAGTTGGTGAATAAGTTGTAAACTTATAATTCCAACGCTGCCCCCGCAACGGTAAATTAAGTAAAGATTAAGTCAAACTGCCACTGTATTTTTTAATATGGGAAGGTGACTTATCAGGCTCACGCCACTTATAAGCCCGGAGACCTGCCTTAAAGCTTATTCGCGCAGCGGCGGGCTGTTTACGAAGCAAGTCATTTTAAAATGCTTTTCGTCTTAACCCCTCCTCTGTTTTTTTTCATTTTGTGCGGGCGGCGCAAAGGGCATTATGAACTTT
>CAZZIX010000337.1:0-1619 GCA_964654345.1 uncultured Methylomarinum sp. | reverse complement strand
ACTTTTTTTTACTCATTTTATCGGTTAACTCTGCTTATGCTCACCTTCACGGTGAGAAAGAACAAAGCAAAGTCTATAACTACAAATCACCAGACAATATTAAACCTTATCAGGCCATTGAGCATGAAGAGGAATATTTTGGTTGTAGTGGCTATCTTCGTACCGGTTTTTTACAAACTAAAATTCGCTCAAAAGACACCTCCTCTGCAACGGCTATTGCTGGTGAGTTAGGTTGTGGCTATCAACCAAATGATTATATTAAAGCTCATTTAGGTGTATTCGGCGTATTAGATACGGGAGTAAATAGCCAAAATGATGACAATATCCATGCTGAATTTTTCAATCGTAAAAAAGATAGCTACTTAATGCTGGGAGAGGCTGTTTTAACTCTATCTTATGACAAATTTGAAGCACATTTAGGGCGACAAAATTTTGATTCCCCTCATTTAGATGGTGATGATTTACGCATGGTAGCTAATTTATTTGAAGCCTATCTTGTTGATTATCATTTTAGCGACGAACTTTACTTTGGTGCTGGATTTGTTCGTGAAGCCTCAGGCTGGGAAAATGGAGGTAATCTATCTCACTTTATTCCTATTGGTGAAGCCTTAGGAGGAGGAAGAGGAGGAAATGCCTGGCTTAGCTGGTTAACGTATGAAGAAGACCATATTAGTGGCAATACGTGGTTTTATTTAATCCCCGAGCATTTAACCATTTTTTATGGGGAATTAATAATAAGTCAACCTTTAACTCAAGATATCTCTTATTCCTTAGGTATGCAGTATGATTGGGGGCAAGATATTGGTAAAGCCAGATTGGGTGATATTGATGCTCATACTTTAGGCCTTATGGCTTCGGTTTCTGGGTTTGATTTAACACTAACGGCAGCTTATAATAAAAATTTTGGTCATACAGGTGCCATTGCAAGTGTTGGTGGAGGCCCTTTTTTCACATCGCTTGAAGACCAAACTTTAGATGCAGCAACGGGTAATGACACTCAAAGCATTCTTTTCGGCTTGGAGTACGCACTCAGTAGTGAATTTAGTCTAGGTGTTAATTGGGGTGAGTTCAAAGCTACCGATAAAAATGATTACCATACTAATGAAATTAATTATTTTCTCAATTACAACTGGAACGATAAGTTCTCTGCTGAATTTATGTATGCAGTGATTGATGATAAAAATTCATCAGAGGATACCGATCAAATCCGGGTCATCATAACTTATCGATATTAGATGATTTTTAAAACCCTGAGGAACGAAGATTCAATAAAACACGAAGGTTTAACGCAGAAAGTTTATTTACCTTTAATCAGAAAATCAGTTGGATGAGGAATTATAGATTGTACTAAAATCAGTGGTCCAACTGATTTTTCTAGGTTAAAACTCATCACCCACAACATTTTTTATATTTTTTTCCACTACCACAAGAACAAGGGTCATTACGACCAAGTTTCTTGGGACGACTTAGCGCAGAAGGATGAACAGCGGGTACATCCGTTTTTCCAAGACGCTGGCGAAGATGGTTGTATAAATTAGCAAAAGTACGACCAAAATCAGGAAAGTCAGATAAGAATGTCCATTTGGGTAATTGATTAAGTGTAAATTGCAATACTGAAA
>CAZZIX010000336.1:0-3000 GCA_964654345.1 uncultured Methylomarinum sp. | reverse complement strand
CAAAATAATATTGGTCAAAAAGTGAATTGCCTGCAATTAATGTACGCTCAAAACTAGCAATGGCTTTAGAAACAAATTTAATGGTAATTTGATCCTTAGGAATATTAAATGCTTGTTCAAACATTTTGGGGTAATCAGGATCAGAACGTATCACTTTTATGATTTTTTTATAATTTGTTAATCGATGCTCAACAGGATTTATAAACGGCCCCAAAGACTGAGCCTCAAGACTAGGTTCCCTGCCATCTAAAAAATATGTTTTATAAAATGCGGCATTGATAACAGTTGGAGCATTTCGAAGACCTGATAGATTATTAACGCCTTTTGGCACTTTAAGACCATCAGTAAAAGCTTTATTACTATGATGACAACTAGCACAACTGATTGAATTGTCACTACTAAACCGGACTTCGTTAAATAATAATCGTCCTAATTCAATTTTTTCAGCAGTCTGTCTATTATCTTTAGGTATTGATAAAGGAGGCAAACCAAGTAAAGGGTTTGCAAAACAGAAATTTGAAATAAAAATTGACCCTAAAACAAAAAATAATTTATACATTTCAGCTCCCAAAAAAATGCCAGCAAAATCTAAATTTTGCTGGCTAACACTTACACTTTGAGGGTAAATAATATTACAAGTTGTTTAATCTTGTACTGGCATATCCTGAACTTTTAAGATATATGGTTCGCCTAATGGCATTTTGTCATGAGGTTTTTTAAAGTAATAAACTTTTCCGTAAGTTTCGTTTACTGCTGGTAATATTTTACCCGCTTCTTCAGCAGTCAAATCTGGGAAAGTAGCATGAGCACGAGGAATTTCTTCTGCATGGTAATGCCAATAATCCTTTTCTTCTTCGGGTAATGCATTAAATTGGGCAGTAGTAATAATGTATTCAAATCCCATAGGCTTATCTTGGTCTTTCATTCCAGTGTGGAACATCAAGCATATAAAGGTATCATCTTCATAAGCTTTACAATGATGATGAACTATTGTTTGTAAATCAGGATCATGAACATCATTAGACTCTGGTTTTAAATGTCTAATCGCTTGAATATGTAAATCATTAAAGCCTAGATGATTAGGAAATTCTTTTTGGCGAGGATTTAAAGTTTCGTTATAGAGTACAGGTGCTGAAGTTGCAGCAACCGGCATTTGTGATGAAGCCTCAGAAACGATTTTGTCACCTGAGTTTGTAGCACAACCAACTGTTAATGATAACAGAGCAGTTGTCATTATAATTTTTGATTTAATCATATTCTTATCTCTTAGGTTATTTAATAAAATTGAAAATGTTATACCTCGCTCAATTACGGATACGTGCCCGTTTGAGGGATACTTAATCAAATTCACAATATTAGTATATAATAATATAAATAACATAGCAATACAGTCTGTTACTTGTAAGGGATTGTTTTAAGTACCCTTTTCTATACTATCATATAACCCACTGTTATTTAACATAGTTTTTTAACTCTCATTCTAACTTTATAGTCTATAAAGTAGTAAATGGATAGACCTATTAAAGGATTTAAACTTGACTCTTTCCTTATTAATATACTTCGCAGAGTCAAGTAGCAGATAAAAATGCTAAAAAAAGCAGCGATCTAGAGTAGTCACAAAAAAACTAACTTTTATTGTTAGATAAGTAAAATTTTGATCTATACTTTATATTAAATAACTTCAAAGTTTTAACTTGCAAAATCACTAATTTAGATTTAATGCATAAACAAAAAATACTTTCCGTAGACACAAACCGACTAGATCTTATGGTTTTATCTCATACGCTTGAAAAGGAGTATGAGGTTCACACATTGATGGAGGGTTCACAATGCCTTCAAAAAGCTAACGAAATAAAGCCAGACCTAATATTGCTTGACCATCAATTAAATGATCTGAATGGTGTTTGTGTTTGCAAGCAGTTAAAAGATGATCCGTCAACGACGAATATTCCTATTTTGTTTATCTCAGAAAAAACCACCTTAAAAATACGTTTAGATGGCTATGAAGCAGGTGCCTGGGATTATATTGAAAGACCTTTTGAAGATTCTGAACTGCTTGTTAAAATTAAACTGACTCTAGGTAATCAATCTAATTTACAACAATTAAAGGACGAATCAGCACAATCATTTGCAGCAATAATGACTGCGGCAACTGAAACCGGAGAAATTGCGGCTGTTGTAGATTTTTTTCGCAAAAGTTTTTCTATTCGGTCTTTAGATCGCTTAGCTGATGGATTGCTCAAAGTATTGCTTGACTATAATTTAACCGCAACCATTTTTATTCACTGTGGAGATGATGATCATTACCTTTCTTCAAACGCTGAGGTAACGGAAGAAGATAAAATAATTATTCAGCAAAAGGCAGATAAAGAAAAAATTCATAGCTTTGGTGAGAGCACTATTTTCAACTTCAAACATTTTAATTTACTCATTCAAAAAATGTCAGTGGATGAGCCTGAAAAATATGGGCGAGATAAGGATAATATTGCCTTATTAGGAGAAGGCGTTGATGCACGAGTTATTGCTATTACTTTTGAACAGGCACAAATCCAACAAGCTATAAAACGAAAAGATGTTATTGAAAAAACCAATATGGCATTGGCTGGATTAAATGAACAACAAGAAGAGCAACAACGTGAAGCGTCAGAAATTATAGATTGGCTTGCTCAAGAAATGGAAGGTTCTTTTATGTCTCTGGGTCTATCTGATCGTCAAGAAGAGTTCTTAATGGATTTAATTAATATAGTAAGACAACGGTCAAATAAGCTTTTTACAAAAAATGCTGATTTATCAAAACAGCTAGAGTCTGTAATGGAAGACCTGAATGAAGATATTGAACTACCAGAGTTAATTGAAGAGCCAGAAGAAAACAATACAGATGACCTTGAAGATGATGGCTTCATGATTTTGTAATCTGAAAGCTGGGTTTCGCTGTGTATTCTACCTAGTCAGCCCTTATAAAGAAGCTATCCCCATGAAATAAAAAGAAATAGTTTCAAT
>CAZZIX010000335.1:0-3001 GCA_964654345.1 uncultured Methylomarinum sp. | reverse complement strand
GACCAACATAGCAACTGAAGCAGCAGGTGCACAGTCTGCAATAGATAATACTAAATCCTGATGATTACTTTTTAAACAATCAGTAAAATCCAGATAAGGATAACCTAACTCTTCCGCAATTTGTTTTACTAAAAATCGCCCTACTCCAGCTCCTATAAAATAATCTTTGTTTGAAATAACGCATCGAGAAAGTTGCCTCTCACATGCCCTTTTTATTTTATCTTTTTGCTGAGATTTTATTTCTTGAGCAAACTGTTTCCATAAAAACAATTCTTCCTCTGTATATTCATACCCAGTCATTCTGGATAATCTTTTCGCACTTGCAGCGACTGATTTTTCTGCTCCATCTGCTGTTTCAGTTTGATCGTGACTTTCATTCAATTCTTCTGTTAAACGATAAACATCGGCCATCGTCGCAAAATACTCCGCCATTAAACCCATTTTCTGCCCTTGAAAATTGGCAGACTGAGCAACTGCCATCACAGCTGTTCTAATAATGCCAGTATAGACAAGTTCATCAGAACGCATCCGCTCAAAATCAGTTAAACCAATGGCTTTTACCTCGTGGTCTGATAATACTAAAATGTCTGTTGTTGTACTTCCAATATCTATAAATAACCCATTACTTAGCTTACTTGCTACTAAAGATGCACTTGCCAACCAATTGGCAGATGCAATGGAATTATAATGATGTATTTTTATTTGGTCAGGCTTTAAAAAGCCATCAACTCCCGCGTAAATAAGAAGCACCTGCTCTGAAAGAACAGATTGCATCGCTTGTATAATTTGCTCAACACCTTGGTCTCTGCTTTCGAATAAATCAACTAGTTCACCTGTCATGGTGATAACATGCAGAGACTCGCCCAGTGGAAATTCTGATAATATTTGCTTAACCGATTGGTTTAAATAGTCTATTCCTTTCCATAAAGGACAAGGTGTTTGACGTACTTGAGAGAACATTCCGTTTGGCTCAAGTACAACGGCTTTTATATGAGCACCGCCTATATCCCAGCCTATAATGCTTTGTTGCATTATTTTTCCTATAATTGAATTATGACTTGTTTATTGTGAGTCTGTTTGATTACAGGTTTGTTATCAACCAAGTTAATCACTTCTTTTCCTATATTTACACCTGTTGCCTTATTTATTCCAGCAAAAGAGGTCGTCAGACGGGGGTTTATTTCCAGAATTAAAGGCGTATCAAATTCAGGTTGAATAATATCTATCCCTACATAACCCCAAAAACCAGGAATTGATTGAGCTATTCTTTCAATTATCTGTTGATAAAGTTGATGCTTATTAGTTGATATATTAACTTCACAAGCTTCAAGTTCAAATTCGTTTTGCTTAATAGCAACGTGCTGTCTATTACAACATATTAACCAGGCTTTCCCATTTTTAAACAGACATGAAAGGCTAAGAGGCTCTCCAGTTATATAGGGTTGAATAATATAATGGCTTTTATCTTCAATCTGACTATTTATTCTATCAAACTCATTTTGGCTTGAAACAAAATAGCTATTTAAACAACCCACACCATCTTTCGGCTTTATTACCCATGCCCCACCCTCTATTATCTGTGAAAAGCCATCTAATAGATGCGTTTCGACAACCGCCAGGCCATTTTTTTTTAACCTTTGAGCAGTCAATAATTTATCGCTACATATTGCAACTGTTTGAGATGAGGAATTAAGTAGTCTTTTGGCTTTGCTTTCAACTAATGCTGACACTTTGTACAACTCTAAATTCATTTCTGGTGCAACCGGCCATACAAAATCAGAAGTTTCGATTAATTCAGGTAATAACTGCTCAATATTCTGTTCATTAGACACCCAGACAACATTAATTTTTTCAGGAATATCTAACTCGCTATTTCGGCAATCTAGTAATAGAGTTAATTGAATGTGCGGCAAAGAAACAAGGTCAGATAATAAAGCTTTTAACATTATTTGCCCTTCATTAAATAATGACTCTGGTATTTCTTTTTGAGCTAGTCCACCCCCTGTTATAAATTCAAAAATTAATATTTTCATTTCTCTAATGCTATGATGCTTTTAACCTACACTACACCACCTAACTTTAACACCTTAATGAAAATAATCCCTGTCATTGACGTAAAAAATGGATTAGTCGTTTCTGCCCAGCAGGGAAAACGAGAAACCTATCAGCCAATAAAGTCAACTTTATGTTTTTCAAATTCTATTCAAGAAGTTCTCAATGGTTTTTTATCTATTTATCCTTTCAACATAGTATATATTGCAGACTTAAATGCCATTACAAATACAGGTAGCAACGATAACTTGATTAATCAAGTTATTAGTAAACACCCTGATATTGAATTTTGGGTTGATGATGGTAAAAAAATAGAAGAACTATCAAAGTCTCAATATATAAATCAGAAATCAGTGATTGGGTCTGAATATCAAAATGAAAAAATTTCGTATAACACAAGCCAACTTTTACAAAACAATATCCTTTCATTAGATTTTTTCCCCAGCCAAGGTTACACCGGACCAAAAGAGTTACTCAATAACTCAAAAATATGGCCTAAGAATATTATTATTATGAGTTTAGAATTTGTTGGAAAAAATGCGGGGCCTGATTTAAAAAGACTGGAAGTTTTTTATCAAAAACACCCTGAAAAGAATTTTATTGCTGCTGGAGGCGTACGAAATAAAAAGGATTTATTGGCATTAAAAAAAATAGGCATTCATTTCGCCCTTATTGCTAGTGCTCTCCATTCTGGTGCAATTACTGCTGAAACAATAAAAAAACTCTAGACAAAAAAATACCCCAGTTAAAGATTAACTGGGGTATTTTTCAAACAAAATTAATAGTAGTGATTAATTATACTTTGTTTGCTGCAAATGGATGCTCTGCAGAACCTTTCTTAGCAACAACTTCAGCAGCTGTTGGAGTTCCAGCGATTGCATTTTTGATAGACTGTTTAACAGCATCATAGTTGTTTTTCTCGATAGCTGCATCATCTTCTGCTAACCAG
>CAZZIX010000334.1:0-3014 GCA_964654345.1 uncultured Methylomarinum sp. | reverse complement strand
TAAACTTCAAAATAACTGGCAGGTTCAGCAATTTAAGAAAACGGCCTAGGAGATTGTAATGCAACATTATTCTAATAATTATTCACATCCAAGTTTTCAGCAGTATCAGCAACAGTTTGTAGATTATTTACGCGACCCGAAAATTGACTCTTCATTACCGAATAACTTGCCAGAAGCTAGTAAAGTTTATGTGGATCTTTTAAATTCAACAATTGAAGATTGTTTACGAACTTGTTTTCCTGTTTGTCGAGATATTCTAGGTATTGATATTTGGCAAAAACTAGTGGGATTATTTATTAAAAATCATAGCTGTCAGTCGCCTCTTTATAGGGAAATACCCAATGAGTTTATGGCTTATTTAATTAACGAAAAGACCGCTATTGAATTGCCCGAGTTTATGCTGGATTTGGCTCACTATGAATGGATAGAATTGATTCTAGAAACAGAGGAAGCTATTGAGCATAAAAATAGCTATCCCATTTTAGTAAAACCATTAACCACGATTCCATTACTCAATCCTGTTTTGCATATATTGCATTATCGCTATCCAGTTCAATCAATCTCAGCCAGCAATGAAGATTGGAAAAATTGGCAAACACGACTGCAATCTTATGAGCAGAAAGCAATTGTTCTTGCGGGATATAGAGATTAGCAATACCAAGTGAAATTTATAGAACTAAATAGCATTACAGCTAGATTAATTGAAATACTACAAAAGCAAACACTGAATCAAGAACATGTATTACTGCAATTAGCGGATGAAATTAACTACAGTGACCCTAAACAGTTCTTGGCGTTTGGGATGGACATCCTGGATCAGTTCGCAGAGCAACAAATTATTATTGGAGCAGTTAATGAAACATAAGCCGATGTACATTATTCCTATTTCCTTTTATAACAAAGGCGTTACTCTTCTTAATAACAGCGCAGACCAAATACCTCCTCTGTTATTGAGGTTAATTTTAGCTTATGAGTTTTGGGAAGCTGGCATCATGAAATATGATGGCGAAAACTGGTTTAGTCATATTACTTTTCCCATGCCATTTAATTTAATATCGAATGAATTACTCTGGACGCTGAGTACATGGGTCGAAATTATCGGCGCTGTTGCCTTGGTAATAGGCATAGGAACACGTTTTATTTCGCTGTTATTAATTGTTTTAACAGTAGTTGCAATCAATACCGTACATTGGTCTTTTGAATGGAATTCATTAACAGAACTCTGGCAAGGTTACGCAATTACCAATAAAGGACATGGGAATTTTAAATTGCCTTTGCTTTATTTGATTATGTTTATGCCTTTGTTATTTGGTGGAGCTGGGCGGTGGAGTCTTGATTACCTTATAAACAAAAAAATAGTATGAAAATATTAATCGCAGAGGACGATCAAATAACGCAATTATTTCATCAGGTGATCATGAAAGATTGGGGCTATAAATGGTGGGCAACTGAATTTTCTAGGATAAATGTTTAAAACGGGGTGAACGCCCCGTCTCGCAAAGGAACTATCTGTATATGTATTAAAGTCTTATAATATGCAAAGATACATGAGAAATGTAATTTCAGGGAGTATCCAAAAATTTATTAGATTAGGTGGTTTGAGAAGTATGCCCATTATATACGTTAAGAATAATGAAAAAAACACAAAAACAACACCTAATGGCATTAGGTGAGGAAACGCTGACGCAGGCGTTACTTGATCTTGCAGAGCAGTCTGATTCTGCTGAAGCAATGATTAATCGCTTAATTGCAACACCAGAAGAGGCGGTTGCACTGTTTAAGAAAAAAATGGTGAGTGTCAAACGCTCAAAACGATTTATTGATTGGCGAGAGGTGGGGCATTTTGCGAATGAGTTAGACGGTTTGCTCGATGATTTAGAGGCAAGCGTTAGCGACCCACTAACAGGCGTAAACCTTGTTGGGACTTTTTATGAAATAGATAATAATGTTTTTGAGCGTTGTGATGATTCGAATGGTGAGGTGGGGAGTGTGTTTGCCCGTGCTAAAACCTTATTCGTGGAATACGGCAAGCGCTGCGAAGATAAGAAAAAAGTTGCCACACTATTATTAAAACTATGCAAAACAGATGACTATGGCGTACGGGCTGGGTTATTTGCTTATGCAGCTGAATGTGGATTACCTGAGCCCATAATGCGTTCGATGATTGTTGAATGTCAACAACGGGCAGATAAAGCGCAAGATGAATATAAAAAGCGGCACCATTTGATGTTGCTTGAATCTTTAGCCCGACAAATAAAAGACGCACCATTGTTTGAGGCCGCGCGCCTTTCAGCATGGGGAGAACCACTTGGAACAGCCGCGTCGATTGACGTTGCGCAAGTATATTTTGAACAGGGCGATATTGATACCGCTGTTGCTCGCTTGAGCCAGATCCCCGAAAAAGAAACATTTATGGCGGATGAGAAGGATAAATTATGGCTAGACATTTATAGGCAACAAGGAGATAAAGAAAAACTCACTGTATTATTAGCACAACGATTTCACGGTTATCGTAGCGTCCGCACACTAAGCGAATTATTAGATGCGATAGGCGGGGATAAACGAGAAACGGTGGTGTCTAAAGAAATTACAGTTATCTTTGAGCAAACGACATTGAATCTATCTGATGCTGATTTTTTGGTAGCTATCGCAAAGATTGATGAAGCAGAAGCATATCTTATAGAACATGCAGATGAGTTGAATGGTAATTATTATGACAGTTTACTTAATCTGGCAAAGGTAATGGATGCCGAAGACCGTTTTCTTGTGACGAGTTTGATTTATCGTAGCTTGCTAGTGTCAATTCTTGAACGTGGTTATAGTAAGGCTTATTCTCACGGTGTCCGTTATTTGAAAAAACTGGATAAATTAGCGGTTTCTATTGCAGATTGGCTGCACTTTGATAATCATCAAGTATTCAAAGAACAGCTTTATCAAACACACGGAAGGAAAAGAAGTTTTTGGTCTAAATATGAATAGGTTTTTTTCTTTATCTATTCTCGGACAGCCTCCTA
>CAZZIX010000333.1:0-3026 GCA_964654345.1 uncultured Methylomarinum sp. | reverse complement strand
TCTTCCAAAAACTTATTCAGGTTTCTTAGCTTAACCTGATAATCACCTTCTTCAGTTCCAGGTCTAAACTTAATTTCTTTTATTTGAACCTGTTTTTGTTTCTTTTTTGAAGCTTGTAATTTTTTATTCTGTTCAAACTGATATTTACCGTAATCCATTACTTTACAAACCGGAGGGTCTGCATTCGGTGATATTTCCACTAAATCCATATTTGCATCATATGCAAGTTGTTTAGCTTCAGCCAGTGTTATAACACCAACCTTATCCCCATCCGCACCAACAACACGTACTCGTCTAGCAGTAATATCATTGTTTAGGCGCGTATTATCTCTTTTAGAAGCGATGCTTTATCCTCCAGTTACTTATTATTTTTTATCTGCCATCTCTTTGCTTAGTCTTTCAACTAAATCAACAAATAGCAAACTACCTAAATCATCACCTTTTTGCGTCCTTACTGCAATGGTTTGATCATTTAATTCTTTATCACCGATAATTAGAAGATACGGTGTTCTCTGCATAGAATGCTCGCGAATTTTAAAGCCTATCTTCTCATTTCTCAAGTCTATTTTTACTCTATAGCCATATTTTTCTAATTCTTGCCTCACTTGTTCGGCGTATTCTTCATGCCGACTTGCAATATTCATCACCACAACTTGGACTGGAGACAGCCAGAGAGGGAATGTTCCAGCATGTTGCTCAATCAAGATTCCAATAAACCGTTCTAATGATCCTAATATTGCCCTATGCAGCATAACAGGTACTTGCTTTGACCCATCTTCTGCAATATAAGTCGCATCCAGACGACCTGGCATAGAAAAATCAACTTGAATTGTTCCACATTGCCAAACACGTTCAAGACAATCTTTTAATGAAAACTCTATTTTAGGGCCATAAAAAGCACCTTCGCCAGGTTGTAACTCCCAATCCAGTTTTTTATGATTTAATGCAATCTCTAATGCTTTTTCAGCCTTATCCCATTCACCATCACTACCCACTCTATTCTCTGGTCGAGTTGATAGCTTAACTTGAATATCATCAAAACCAAAATCTTGGTAGACTTCAAAAAGCAAATCAATAAAGTTTAAAACTTCATCTTGAATTTGCTCTTCAGTACAAAAAATATGCGCATCATCCTGCACAAAATTTCGTACCCGCATTAAACCATGTAAAGTCCCTGATGGTTCATTTCGATGACATGAGCCAAACTCAGCCATTCGAAGCGGTAAATCTCTATAACTCTTTAAACCTTGATTATAAACCTGAATATGACAAGGACAATTCATGGGTTTAACAGCATAATCTCTGTGTTCAGAATGAGTAGTAAAAATCATATCACCAAATTTATCCCAGTGCCCTGATTTTTCCCATAATGAACGATCAACTAGCTGTGGCGTTTTAATTTCTGCATAACCGTTAACTCGTAATTTTTCTCTTATATACTGCTCTATCTGCTGATAGATTGCCCAACCTTTTTCATGCCAAAAAACCATGCCTGGCGCTTCTTCCTGAGTATGGAACAAGTCAAGTGTTTTAGCTAATTTACGATGGTCTCTTTTTTCTGCTTCTTCTAAGCGATGTAAATAGGCTTTTAATTCTTTTTTATCAGTCCATGCAGTACCATAGACACGCTGTAACATCTCATTATTTGAATCACCACGCCAATATGCACCAGCAATCTTCATTAATTTAAATGCTTTTAGTTTACTTGTGCTTGGTACATGAGGCCCACGACACAAGTCTGTAAAATCACCTTGGGTATAAAGAGAAAGCACTTCATTTGCTGGAATTGATTCAATAATTTCAGCTTTATAATCTTCTCCCAACTCCTTAAAAAAATTGACCGCCTCATCCCTGGAGAGCTCAGACCGCTTGATCTCAATGTTCTCTGAAACCAATTGCTGCATTTTTTTTTCAATTGCTTTTAAATCTTCAGGTGCAAAAGGTCTTTCATAAGAAAAATCATAGAAAAAACCATTTTCAATAACGGGCCCTATTGTGACTTGAGCATCAGGATATAACTGTTTGACTGCCTGAGCTAATAAATGAGCTGTTGAATGACGAATAATATCAATTCCTTCATCATCTTTAGCTGTAACAATCTGTAACTCAACATCCTTCTCTATCAGATAACTAGCATCAACCAATTGCCCGTTAATTTTACCAGCTAATGTTGCTTTTGCTAAACCTGATCCAATAGATTGAGCAACATCCATAACTAATACAGCTTTTTCAAACTCTCGTTTAGATCCATCAGGAAGGGTAATAACTGGCATTTTTTGTTCTTAATCTTTTTTCGCAATTTTCACAATAAAAAAAGCACCGCGATGCGATGCTTTATAATCTGGTAGGCACGAGTGGATTCGAACCGCCGACCCCCACCATGTCAAGGTGGTGCTCTAACCAACTGAGCTACGCGCCTATGGTCTTAAAGTTCAACCTTCGTATTATAGCAAGTCTATTATCTTATGCAACTTTATTAAATATATCTATTAAATATCTAAGGTCATTTAAATAATTACTTATCTTGATGTTGACTCTATGTATTTCCCAACTTTTTTCCAATCGACACATGGCCTGACAAACCCTTTAGGGTGAATCAAAGGACAACCCACTGCTGAATCATCTATATAAAAATCGCCAAAAGCCTTAGGACTTTTTGTCCAGGAACTTTGTGACTTGTTTTCATTAACCCCATACAACATAACGTTGTTATTTTGTAAATAATTAACTGCTTCAGTTAAAAGCAAACCTTGTTTTTTTATATCAGAGCGCATTGTAAAAAGAATTATATCAGCACCATGACTATTAAATCTTTGTAACCATTCTATTGCATAAGGCACTGGTTTCCCAATCTGGGGATAAGCATGATCTACAATAGTACCATCAAAATCAACACATATAAACATACTAAAAAAATCTCTCTTAAAATTCAATTAACCACAAATCCTCATAAACCTAATAAGGAATAATTACAGCATTCAACAATATATTTTTTCCACCAAGATTCACTACACCCAATAACCACA
>CAZZIX010000332.1:0-3030 GCA_964654345.1 uncultured Methylomarinum sp. | reverse complement strand
GTTCCACAGGAATAAAAATTATTATAATAAATAATATCTTCCTGTTTTAAATAGGGGTTAGTCTCTCTGAGGTAACCATTTAAAGAAAAGTTTTTAGCTCTGGCAGTTTCCCCCACAACTAAAATTGTTAATTTCTTTTTATTGTTTATTGTGGGCTGGCTTGCTACTGAAGCATCCAGACCAATGGCTTTAATTTGTTGATTATTGTCGCCTGATAACCGTTTAATATTCGAACTGATCGATTTAATGTAATTAACGGGGTTAATAAGGTGACGTACATACCGGTTATTTCTATAAAGAGGGGCAAAGTCGCCGTAATAATAAAATACTGTGGTGACAATAATAATCAGGCTAAGGGTTGCGACTAATAAATTGCTTAATAGCTGTTTTAAAAAGGGTTTATAGCTTAGAGGTAATCGTAAAATAAATAGGGAAGGTGCCATACCTAATATGACGAAGTAAAATAACAGTTGTGAGCTGATTAGCTCAGAAGTCTCTGCTATATCTGTTTCTAATGCATTCTGAATCATACTTTTATCAAGCATAGTTCCAAATGAATCCATAAAATAGGCCGCTATAGATGCGGTTAACAGAATAAAAACAGTGACTGTTTTAAACAGATATTTAAAACGTATAAGGCTAAAAAATAGAGTATAGACGAGTGTTAATATTAAAAAAAAGGGGCTAAAATAAACAATTGATTCGATTGAAAGGCCATCTTTAATTTTAAACAGCCCTCTCCACAATGAAATATTGCAGGTTAATGTCAGAAACAAAGCAATAATAAGGGGAAGAAATAAGGTGAAGGTATGGTTTTTGAACCAGAATGTATTGGTAACTCTGTCCATGATTGAACTATCTTGATTTGAGATATGTTGTGTCATTATGCTATTTAAACCCACTGCAGGTTTTTTCTGAAGATTATCAAAAACCAGCTTAGCGATGCTAACCAGCACACAGCCAATGAGAAAATATCATGACTCAAAAAATGAGCACCGCGCATTTGTTGTGCAACTCCATAAATTAAGCCGAGTAGCAGCCCTCCGTAAAGTCCCCAATTTTTATATTGTGGTTTAACGAGCATCAGAAAAAAATACAGGCTGATAAAAGTAAACCCACCGCCAGCATGACCTGCAGGAAAGCAATGGCCAACTTCGAGACCCGCAGGGGCAAAATCAAAAAGACGAATGTAAGGTTGTTTTCCACCAAATAGTGTCAAATTCCAAGGACAATAAATATAAGTATGACTCTTAATTAGTGCAACAATGATAGGGCCAGATATGCTGGCAATAAACAAAAACAATAAGGGTTTGCGGTAAGAACTTAAAAATGATTTTGATGGTAACGAAATCAAAAAAATGAGTAAAACAACGCCACCCATTATTTTAGAAAAAGTTTGGCCAGCTTTATGGATAATCGTTTCAGCTAACCAATTTTCTTTTAAAGGCCACTGGTGAGTGGAGGAATTAAAAAAGTGTTTACTGATTTGAAAATCTAATGTGGTAAACTCAAGCCCGACAAATATAACCATAAACAATGTGAATGGAATTGCAAAATGGGTTTTAATGAAACGCTCAAAATCAAGGGGGATTTGCTGGGGCAATGATGGCTCCTGAAAATTATCTTCAGTGACCAGTGTATAAAAAACAGGGTTAGGGTAACGTTAAAGAAATGTTAATTTTTTGTTAAGCCCGTGATTTTTATTTTGAAAAAAACCATTCTACGCAAGTCCCTTGATTGATTTTGCTGTTGATGTTCAACTGCCAGCTATAACGTTCACAAATACGCTTTGATATATCGAGACCGAAGCCATTGCCTTGGCTACTTGGGCCTCGAAAACCTCGATCGGAAACCCGGTTAATATCTTTTGCTGCAATACCGCATCCTGTGTCAGTAACTGAAAAATAGGTAGGGTTTAGCGTAATTGTAATGACCCCAGTTTTTGTGAAAATAAAAGCATTCTTTATTAAATTTCCCATTAGCATAGCCACGATGGCATCAGGTGCTTTTACCCAGGGTGATGCTTGCAAATCACTAATAACTTTAACTTTTGGAGCTAATAGCTGTTGATAATCTATGATCAATTTCTCAACGATAGGATATAAATGAGTTTTAGCTGTTTGAGTTTTATTTTTTTCTTGTTCACGGGAAAGAGTCAATAAAACATTTAACTGGGCAGACATCTCATTAGCAGAGCGTCTAATGCGAGATATTTTTTGCTGGACAGAGTCAGCTAAATCTTTTTGTAAAGATAGGTTTTCACTGGCAGCTGAAATAACAGCAAGAGGGGTCCTAAGTTCATGGCTGGCATTACCGGTAAATTCACGTTCACGATGAATTAAACTTTGTAACCTGTCGTGAAATGCATCAAATTCTAAAGCCAGAATTCCAACTTCATCATTCGCATAATTTGGAGCCAGGTAATTTGATGTGTTATTGGGATCCATTTTTTTAACTTCGGAGGCTAAAGTAATGATGGGGTCTAATACCTTTTTGGAAAGCGAGAGACCATACCAGGTTGTTAGAGATAAAATAATAAAGCATCCTGCAATTAGATAAATTATGATTTTATGCTCTAATTTTTCAAATTGGTCATCATTGTACAAAATGTAATAAAAAATATTTTCACGATTAATAACGCCTAAATCATAGAGTTGGCCGTTATATTCAATATCATAGTTTCCAGCGGGGTAATCTGATAAAAAAGCCATATTTGGCGGTATTTTTTTGTTTTCAACTTTATAAACAACCCAATTTTTAGATTTTTGTTGAGTAATCGAGGGATCTTTATCTGAACGTTCAATAAAATAGTTCAGTTCTTCAATTAGAACAGAATCCATAAATTGTCGTTCAAGTGCTTCTATGGCTAATAATATAAATACAGTCGTAAATAAACTGATTAGGCAGCCTAAAATAGTATAGGAAATGAAAACCCGAAAACGAAGCGTATGTTGATACTGCATTACTTTAATTGGAAACCTACACCACGAATGGTATGCAACAGAGCAGGACTGGCAAAGGGTTTATCAA
>CAZZIX010000331.1:0-3045 GCA_964654345.1 uncultured Methylomarinum sp. | reverse complement strand
AATGGTTAATGGGGGCTAAAAAACCTAGAAATGAGGTGATTGAAAATGTTCTAGAATTTGTTGATACAGAACTACAGCCCGTTTGTACCAATACTTTTTTACATAGTAAAATTTTAGATGAATTAAGTGATTTATTATTAAAAAATAGTATTCCTCTTAATTCTAATGCCATGGATATGGTATTACTTGAAAAAGACGTTATTGTTCAAGGGTTAGGTAAAGAAAATTACCCCTTAGAAGAAGTTGACCATTTAAAAATAGGGGAATGGTTAATTTTTCTGTCAGATGAAGAGGTAGAGCCTTTAAAGTTGGTTTGGATCAGTGAAACTCAAGACCTTTTTGTTTTTGTAAACAGAGGGGGCCTAAAAAAACAAGAGTTGGAGCGAGAAATTCTGGCTGATATGATCAGCAATGGTGCCGCCAATAGAATTGAAAGTCTGGATATGCCCGCAATGGACAGGGCTACTAATATGATGTTGCAAAACTTGCAACAAAAGCTTGTCTATAATGCGACTCGAGACTCAGTGACAGGCGTATTTAATCGGAAAGAATTTATAAAACGACTGAAGATAAAGCTGACCAATTTAGAGAATGCTAAATATCTTTTATGTAACATTGAGGTGCAAGATTTTAGAATTATCACTAATGCTTGTGGTTTAGCTGCTGGAGATGTTCTTTTAGAACAAATGGCTAATACATTAAAAAAGGTATTGCGTAAAGATGATGTTTTTGGTCGTCTGGACGATAAAACTTTTTCTATTCTATTAAAAAATTGTTCTGCAGAGGTTGCAAAAAAATTACAATCAGAACTAATTAATGGTGAATTTAACTGGGAAGATAAAAGTTATGCTATAGCTGCTGGAATGGGGATTGTACCGTTATTTTCAGGTAATAGTTATGATGTGAATAGTATTTTACAGTATGCAGATTCTGCCACACTTTCAGCAATAAATGCTGGGCGAAACCGTGTTCGGGTTTATCAAGATAATGATGAGTCATTAAAATCACAATATAACGCACATGAATGGGTGGGGCGGATTAATCAGGTTTTTGCTGAAAACCGACTTTTTTTACGTTGTCAAAAAATTGCTGCGATCAATCCAGAAAAGGGTAGTCATACTCATTATGAAATTTTGCTGGGTATCAAGGATGAGCAAGGAAACACTATTCCTCCCGATGATTTTATTCCGGCAGTTGAACGATGCCAGCGTATGTCAGAGGTCGATCAGTGGGTCGTACTTAATGTATTTGACTGGATAGAAAATAACCAGGATATTTTTGATGAATTAGATGGTTTTTCTATTAATCTATCAGGTGAATCAATGAATAGTGAGGATTTCTTACAGTTTCTTAAGGAAACCTTAACTCTATGTAATGTTCCTTTAGAAAAAATTACTTTTGAAATTACAGAAACGGTTGCAGCAGATAGTTTTGAATTTGTACAAACATTTATTAAAAAAATAAAACGCTTTAAATGTAAGTTTTCTTTAGATGACTTTGGCTCAGGCTATTCATCCTATTCCTATCTGAAAAGCCTAGATGTAGACTATCTAAAAATAGATGGTATTTTTGTTAAAGATATGGTGTCGAACTCTACAGATGTGGCAATAGTCAAATCGATGAATGAAATTGGTCATTCATTAAATATGCAAACCATTGCTGAATATGTAGAAAGTGATGAGATTCATCAAATGCTTAAAGAAATTGGTGTTGATTATGCACAGGGTTGGGGTGTCCAAAAGCCTATATTAATTACTGAGTTAACTGACAAATTTTCTGATCATCAAAAACTCAAAACTAATGATGAAAAAGTTGGGTCTGCATTATAAAGTGATAAAATACTGACATTATTCTAAATATGTTAGTTAACAAAGGTACTATGAACCCTCCCTCCACACTTTTTGAATCGTCACTTACAAGCTTAAAGCTATTGTCTCGGGGTAAAGTCCGCGATATTTACGAGGTCGATAATAAACATTTGCTGATTGTAACTACGGATAGATTATCTGCTTTTGATGTTGTTCTTCCTGACCCTATTCCAGAGAAAGGTAGGGTGCTCACTAATATTTCTAATTTTTGGTTTGAAAAGATGAAGCATATCATCCCAAATCATTTGTCTGAGTTAAAATTAGAGGATGTAATTCCTAATAACAATGAGCTTGCGCAAGTAAGTGGACGTGCCATTGTAGTAAAACGCTTAAAACCATTACCCGTTGAGGCCATTGTTCGAGGATATTTAATCGGCTCAGGCTGGAAAGACTATCAACAATCAGGTGATGTCTGTGGTATTAGCTTACCCAAAGGTCTACAACAAGCTGAAAAATTAGATCAAGCTATTTATACACCTTCTTCTAAAGCGGCAGAGGGTGATCATGATGAAAATATTTCTTTTGAGCAAACTATTACCTTACTAGGACAGGAAATAGCTGAAAAAGTAAAACAAGTGAGTATCCAGCTGTATTCTGAGGCCGCTGAATTTGCTAAACATAGAGGTGTAATTATTGCTGATACCAAATTTGAATTTGGTTTAGATGATGATGGAGAGCTATATCTAATTGATGAGGCTTTAACACCTGATTCATCAAGGTTCTGGCCCGCTGAACAATATCAGCTTGGTATGAGTCCTCCAAGTTTTGATAAACAATATGTCCGTGATTATTTGGAAACGCTGGATTGGGATAAAACTGCGCCAGGGCCGTCTTTACCTAAAGAAGTTTTGCAAGTTTGTGCTTCCAAGTATGAGGAAGCAGAGTTAAAAATTACGGGTAGTTGATAACAGCTATGGGATCGTAGGTTGGGCTGCCGTCTCTTGGCAACCCAACATTTACCTAAAAATGTTGGGTTAACGATAGAGCTGTTAGTCCAACCTACGTGAGAATTTGGTTAGCCGCTCTTAAAGAAAAAGATAACTACCTCATTTTTAATCGGACCCCAGAACAAGTTATATAAAATAACGGCATTGTTAATTTAATATAGCTTCTAGTTGACCGTTCCATTTTAGCATCAGAAGGATAACTGAGTATTTGAGCATTTCCTTACTTTTAC
>CAZZIX010000330.1:0-3048 GCA_964654345.1 uncultured Methylomarinum sp. | reverse complement strand
TTTTCTCGTCCTACCCCTGATTTTTTATAACCACCAAAAGCAGCATGAGCAGGATAATGATGATAGCAATTTGTCCATACCCGCCCTGCTTGAATCGCACGTCCCATGCGATAGGAAAGATTCATATCACGCGTCCAGAGTCCTGCACCTAAACCAAATTCACTATCGTTAGCAATTTCTAAAGCTTCCGCCTCATCTTTAAAAGTAGTCGCTGAAATCACAGGACCAAAAATTTCTTCCTGAAAAATTCGCATTTTATTATCACCTTTCATCACCGTGGGCTGAATATAGTAGCCTTCACCAAATTCATCCTTTAGAGATTCTACCTCACCACCAATCAAGACTTCTGCCCCTTCCTTTTTACCAATTTCGATATATTCCATAATTTTATCGAATTGTTGTTTTGAAGCCTGAGCACCGACCATTGTTTCCGTATCTAATGGATTTCCACGTTTAATTTGACTGGCTCGTTCAATCACTTTTGCCATAAACTCATCATAGATAGATTCTTGAATTAATAATCTTGATGGACAAGTGCAAACCTCACCCTGGTTAAAAAAGGCTAGTACCGCTCCTTCTATACATTTACTAATAAATTCTTCTTCCTGCTCCATCACATCTGCAAAGAAAATATTAGGTGATTTACCACCTAATTCTACTGTTGATGGAATAATATTTTCAGCTGCACATTTCATAATGTGAGAACCGACAGGTGTTGATCCTGTAAAAGCAATTTTTGCAATTCGTGTGCTGGTTGCTAATGCTTGCCCCGCTTCCTTACCATAGCCATTAACCACATTTAAAACACCAGCCGGTAGCAAATCACCAATAATTTCCATTAAAATTAAAATGGATGCAGGTGTTTGCTCAGCTGGCTTCATCACAACACAATTTCCAGTCGCTAGTGCAGGAGCCAGTTTCCAACAAGCCATTAATAAAGGAAAATTCCAAGGAATAATTTGTCCAACTACACCCAAAGGTTCATGGAAATGGTAGGCAACTGTATTTTCGTCAATTTCACCAATAGAACCCTCTTGAGCACGAATACATCCAGCAAAATAACGAAAATGATCAACAGCTAATGGCACATCAGCCGCCAAGGTTTCACGAATTGCTTTACCGTTATCCCATGCTTCAGCTACAGCCAGTTTTTCCAAGTTCTCTTCAATACGATCAGCAATCCTTAATAAAATATTAGACCGCTCAGTCACTGATGTTTTTCCCCACGCATCTTTTGCTGCATGAGCTGCATCTAATGCAAGCTCAATATCTTTAAAGGTTGATCGTGGAATTTCACAAAATACTTTACCGTTAACCGAACTTATATTTCCAAAGTATTCACCATCAACTGGAGCTACCCAGTTGCCACCAATAAAATTTTCATAACGAGCTTTAAAACTTACTTTACTATCTGGCTGGTTTGGTGCTGCATATATCATATTTGAACTCCTATTAGAATAAATTGCTCTATAAAAAGCCTTTGACTACTAAGTTTTATAGTTTATGAAACCTCAAAAAGGTACGTCATCAAAATCATCTAAACTACTAG
Source organism: uncultured Methylomarinum sp. (assembly GCA_964654345.1). GTDB lineage: Bacteria > Pseudomonadota > Gammaproteobacteria > Methylococcales > Methylomonadaceae > QPIN01. The sequence goes on along the minus strand of CAZZIX010000330.1, from coordinate 1,499 downwards.
GTTGTGACGACTGCTGATTACTTTGTTGCTGAGGCTGCTGTTGTGGACTTTGCTCATTTCGCTTACCCACTAAATCAACAATATTGGCATTCAGCTCTAAACTGGTTTTTGTTGTTCCATCATTTGCCTGATATTCCCGTTGAGTCAATTCACCTGAAATAAAAACCTGCTGCCCTTTTTTCAGATAATTTTGTAACGAACCTTCCGCTCGCTTTCCCCATAAAGCCACTCTAATCCATAAAGTTTGTTGTCTATCTCCAAAGCCAATATTATTAGCAACAGTGAAATTAAGCACAGACTGACCAGAAGGTGTTGCTCTAACCTCAGCATCCCGACCCACTGTTCCAGTAAAACTAAATACATTACTCATTTTTAAATTATTTCCTTAATAAAATTATAAAATTTATATTTCTTAAGAAAACATATTTTTAATAGAATCCGTTAGATTATCCCAACCTTCTTCAAGCGAATTGCCTGCTTCATCCCATCCAGCCTCTAAAGAATCTTTTAGGTCATCCCACTTATCATCTGCCGCATCAGCAATTTCCTTAGCTTTTTCTATTGCCTGATCTAACTTAGGCTCCAGACTGCTAATCGCCTCCTTAATATCATCAATTGCTTCATTAGACTCATCCAAGGCTGTTTCTTTTAATTTTTCCAATTTACCCTGCTGGGCATCTATTGTTGCTTGAACTTTCTCTAATAATTCATTTTTTGTACTCATATCTTCACCTCTTTTGTTGTAATAATATTATTCTTTTAATTTAATCACTAAACGACTATCTTCTACCTTTATATTGTCAACTCCATCTGCAAATGTTTTCCAGAAACCCTCATCCTGACCAAACTCATTAATAAGGTCAACATTCTTCATCCCTCCCAACCAGGCATTTGGAACGGGAATCCCCATAACACTCACTCCTTTCAACTGCACAATGGGTCGGTCATTTGTAAAAGAAAGCTCAATACCAGCAGATATTTTAAGTGTTTTACCTCCTAAAACAGGAAAATCCTCATCCATAGGCACTAAAAGCTTACCACTAGCCAGGTTTTCTGATAAATCTATCGCTAATTTATTTGCCAAATCGGTATTTTTTGCTAAAAGAGCATTTAACTCACGTTCACTAAGAGTAATTTCTCTTTTAGCACCTTTTTCAGAGTATTTTTCTGGCTCCAGCTTTTTATTAGTTTTAGCGTTTGAATTAGTATTATTAACCCAACTAAATTGATCTAATTTTGAACTAAGCTTATTGTCTTCTCTCTGACTAAGTACAACAGGGTCAAATTTATTCGGAAAAATATAATGATTAACAAACCATAACGTTATACCAACAGATAAAAGGACGGTAAGCAAAATAACTCCAATAATCAATGGAATTCTATTTTCTTTTTCCTGCTCTTTATTTTCAGGGATTACTTGATTCATCAATAATGGCCTTATTTGCAAGAGTTAAAATGTGATAATGACACAACTTTTCTTGTTTAACAACTGCATCATA
>CAZZIX010000329.1:0-3050 GCA_964654345.1 uncultured Methylomarinum sp. | reverse complement strand
GTTGGACTCCAACAGTAGTAATAAATATCATAATTTGAGCTTTTTCAAGGATGAAAATTTTCTATTTAGGATCGCGCAAGGAATAGCTATTGGGCATTACAATTAATAGAGGTGCCTTTCTTTTCTTGCCTGCCTTTTTGTCCGTCATAGAACGTGAAATTGAAGTAGTAGAGCATATTTATAATGGTCGTTTCCAGCTCGTCGTCTTTTTAAAAGATTTACATATTGACCTTTTATCCAATAAAAAAGTCTCAGATGAAATGTTCCATATAGATTGATTTTAAATTTTTTTCTTGTCCTTCAAATTTTTAAGTATTTCTTCTAACGGTACAAGGTTCATCCTAACTCTAAACAAAATATCATGGTTATGCATTAACCCATAACAGTCATATGTTCGTAGCATTATGTCAGTTTGGTTTAACGTATTTGTGCTTGTTTCTGGATGCTGTTTTACTAAAATATAAAGTTTGTCATCGTTTTTTAGGCACTTCAAATATTGCCGATCAACTGAAATTTCATGTGAAGTATAGACCATCGGGTTTCGTTTAAAATCATGATGCTCTAATTGTGCTTTCTCTAGTAAAGCTCCAGATGCTAAGCTACAAGGGAATATTTCAGGGTAATCTTCAACATGGTTTAGTTCATCAAAATAATCGGATTGTTCCGCTAGTGAACCCGATAGAAAATTTTTAACATTGCCATTATGTAGAAATTTTCGTTTAAGAAAATAATCAGTGCCAGGAATGGTTGTTTTGTCAGGAATAACATTTAAATTTGGCAATTTATTAAAGGTAGCATTCCCTAAAAACAAAGGGGCTTGAGTTTCTTTTTTAAAGCCTAATAAAATAGTCTTTCCTTCTGATTTAATAGCAATACGATTGCCTAACGTTAAGTGAGGAATGGTTTTTATCAGTGTCTTTTTTATTTCTAATTGAAAAGAACATGTGGGTCTCAATGCATTAACAAATGTGATTTGGTAGTTGCTAAAACGTAAATTATTTTCAGAAATAATCTGGTTTTCATGATTTGCTGTTCTATACAAACGCATTTGATATTCAATTAGCGTGTTCAGTTGATAACCGAGAACAATAGGGCCTTTAAATGGATTATGATTAATCTGTAACCACTTATGTTTGTCATGAAATAAATTAAAGTCATCAGAGGCATTTCGGGCGACTTCTATATGGATTTGATCAAAAGTAAATGACTGTATTTTCATTTGGAATAGAGGGATTGTTCAATCAAATTAGGTGAAATGTTAGAGTTACATTCTGGTTTGTCAAACCAAAAGCTCATGGGCAGCTCAAAACCAATTCCATGCATATAATTATACAGTGCTTTATTTAAGCCTTTTCCAAGCATGGTATGGTCAGTATTGACAGTATCATGGTAATCAATATCATTTTCTGCAAATTGAATGTCATCATTAACTATTAATTCTATTTTGTATTGTTCAGGATTTAAACCAACTGGACTATGAATCGTTGCAGCAAAACGATGCCAATAAGCAGATTGAAAACAATCGTTTAGCATTAATTGACGTACAAGCTCTAAAGAATCTATCGTTTCTTGTTCCGTCTGGGTAGGAAACCCATACATCAAATAAGCATGAACTAGTATTTTAGCATCACTAAAGTTTTTAGTAACACGAGCAACTTGTTTTACTGTGACTCCTTTTTTCATTAATTTTAATAATCTATCCGAGGCAACTTCTAAGCCGCCGCTAATAGCAATGCAACCTGAGGCAGCTAATAACTGACATTTATCTTCAGTAAATGTTTTTTCAAACCGGATATTGCCCCACCAAGTTATAATAATATTTCGTTCAATTAGTTTTTCTGCCATAGCAAATAAAACTTTAGGGGGAGCGGCTTCATCCACAAAATGGAAGCCAGTTTCTCCTGTTTCAGCCACTAATTTTTCTATTCGATTGACAATGATTTCTGCACCTGCATCATCATATTGTCCAATATAACTAAGGCTAATATCACAAAAACTACATTGAGACCAATAACAGCCATGTGCAATCGTTAATTTATTCCATCTACCATCACTCCAAATGCGATGCATTGGGTTGAGCATTTCACATAAAGATAAATAATTCTCTAGGACTAGGCCTTCATAACTTGGTGTTCCTGTATTTTTATGTGGAATATCGTGTAAAGTTGGGTTGGTAGTAAAAATAACAGTATTTTTTTCTATTCTATAGGTGCGGTATAAACTGTCAATCGGGCGTTGATTGTTTAGGTGTTCTAATAAAGTTAAAAGTGGTTTTTCACCGTCATCAACAGTAATAAAATCTATAAATTCAAAAACTCGGGGGTCTTTTAGAGACCTTAATTCAGTATTAATAAAGCCACCACCCAAGATAATTTTAATGTTGGAGTTGATTTTTTTAGAATATAGAGCAATTTTTAATGCACCTAGCATATTGCCGGGGAAGGGGACAGTAAGACCAATAACAGTTGGGTTTTCTTCTAATAAATAATTAGTTACAAGAGACTCAATTATTCTGTCTGTATAAACAGGGACTTGAAAAAGTTGATGGTATAAATCATCAAAAGATGGGTTAGATGCAGCTAATTTTTCTCCATAGCGAGAAACTTCAAAGTTTGGGTCAACGCCTTGTTGTATGACAGCACAAATATCATCAATAAATAAAGTAGCTAAATATTTGGCTTTATCTTGAACACCTAGATGTCCAAATGCATCGTATAATATATTTCCAGAAGATTCTTCCATTTGATACAAACTTTCAAATTGAGGGCCTTCAGGTAAAAAACTTCGGGATGTAATGCGTAAAGCAAGGGTAGGGTTTTTACCTTGTAGAAATTTAATAGTGGGTTCTACACATTGTTTATAAACAGGGTAATGAAGTAGAAAATTGTAAATTGAATCTGGCAATTCGTTATCTTCAAAATCTGCATAATTGTCTTCTACTGTTTGATGAATATTTTCTAGTCCTTTCTTGGTTAAAAGAGTTAAAAATAATTCTATGGCTAAATCACGTTGAGCAACTTTATAACCTTCCTGTTTTAGAAACCCGGTTA
>CAZZIX010000328.1:0-3056 GCA_964654345.1 uncultured Methylomarinum sp. | reverse complement strand
ACGTCCTTGAGGTGTGAGTGAGATAAATTTAGGCCAATAGCCTAAACTTTCATCTTCAAAACTGGACGGCTTATTCTCAACCTTTAGCGAATCGTCAACCAGTGATGCTTCAGTTCCATATCCGTCTAATGAACTGAGCTTTCCACCAAAATAAAAGTTACCGCTAGAAAATATTTGTCCCTTTATGGTGATGGACTCACCGGATTTTATCCATTTCCCCTGCGTTTTGTTTTTGCTTTTTTCCTCATCATAACCATATGAAATACTGAAGGCAGCCAAATCGTCGTCATCAAGATTACTGTTCGTTACTGCCCGATTGCTAGTGGTCAAGGTTACACGAATTTCATTTTCGGAACTTTGCCTATCATTTTTATGAGCTTGCTGTTTTGAGGGTTTTGCCATTGCTTTGATGGCGTAGTACAAAATTATTGCGCCTCCTATTAATAGCCAGAATTCCATATTTGCCTCAATCGTTATTTTTCACGTTAAAGTTAACTGCCACGTTGCTACCGCCAACTAGAACCCCTATGTTCTTCAGGACAGTTTGTGGCTTTTCTTGTATTCTTCGATCCATTGCTCAATATCTTCTTTCTTAACCGCCAGCTTCCACCGATTGCTATATGTCCGTTTTTAGGTCAAATGAAAATGTTGTGTACTGTGGTGCCGTATTAAAATAACTTGCTGTTTTCAGCAAGATGAATTTTGCATGAGAAGAATTAAGGCAAGTTGATTTATTCGTTATAAAAATTAAGCAAGTTCCATTTCTTCTGTTCTCTTGCTCTTCGCTCTTTCGATGGCGTGGCAGTCATCTGCGCTTCATTTTCTGTACTCAGCTTGAAAAACATCAGGATTTCGCTTTTGCTCTTTCCAAATTCCGTGGCAAACTGTCGAGCTTATTTTCTCCGCGCTCAACTTGGCAAACATCGAAACCCGCTTTTTCTTTTTCGCAGGCTTATATTTTCCACGTCCGAACTAGCTTTTTCACATCGAACCTTGATTCACAGTACTCAACTTCTGCTCTTTCTACAACAGATTATTTTTTCCGCTTCTTGCCTTCGCAGAAGGCTATAATACCGAGTTGAGATGCCATTTGTCCTGATAATCAGCCCGGCGGGATGAATTATCGGGAGAAATGGTCAGCTCGAACGATTAGTTATCGGTGCCCGTAGCTTAGCGAAGGGTGACGATGGCTAATCGTTTGGGCTGTGTCAGCTCAACTCGGTATTATCCGCGCCACGGAGCGATAGCGGAGTGGCGCGGATAACGCCTGCATCACTTGCCACAATAAGCGAGCAATGAACTTGGCAAGCACTAAAAGTGTTATTTAAACACAAATCTATGGCAACACGAAAAACCGTGACGCTTATTGTGGTCAAGTGGATGCAATTGTTAGCTTTTTTTGCTATAGTTACACTAATTTGTACATTATAAATATCTCTTAGGCTATTGATTATGAAAGAATTTAAATTTATTGATCTGTTTTCAGGGATCGGAGGTTTTCACCAAGCAGCATCCGCATCAGGAGGAAAGTGCTTATTTGCCAGTGAAATAGATGGTGAAGCAAAAAAAGCCTATGAAGCTAACTACGGGCTTATGCCGCACGGTGATATTACAGAGGTTGATGTAAATGACATACCTGAGCATGATTTACTTTGTGCTGGGTTCCCATGCCAACCGTTCAGTATTATTGGCAATAAGCATGGTTTTGAGGATATAAGAGGAACTTTGTTTTTTGAGATAGCAAAGATTCTGGAGAGTAAAAAGCCTCCTATGATTGTCCTTGAAAATGTAAAGCAACTAGCTACACATGATAGTAAAAGAACGCTTACAAAAATTTTAGAAACGCTGGTAAATCTTGGGTATAAGATTGAATGGAACATACTTAATGCTCTTGACTACGGGCTACCGCAAAAAAGAGAAAGAATATTAATTGTTGGTTTTTTGGATCATAGCACTGAGTTTACATGGCCTAAAAAAGAGAAAAAGTATAAACCTCTAGCTGATATTCTGGAAAATGAAGTTGGTGACAAGCATTATGCAAGTGAGCATATTTATAATAAGCGACAAGCAAAACATACTAGCAAGCATTTTCCATCTATTTGGCATGAAAATAAAAGTGGTAATATTTCCAGCCACCCTTTTTCTTGTGCTTTAAGAGCTGGAGCATCCTATAATTATCTGCTTGTAAATGGAGAGAGACGTTTAACGCCAAGAGAAATGTTACGGCTTCAAGGTTTTTCTGATGAATTTAAAATTGTTTGTTCAGATTCACAAACAAGAAAGCAAGCAGGGAATGCAGTTCCTGCTCCGATGATTGAAGCTGTAATTAAAGAGGTTATTCATGCAGCCACCGAAGCTAAGAGACGGAAAGAAGAGAAAAAATACAGAGTTATACCCAATAGGGGACTTTCCTCAGAAAGTAATTTACGAAATCAGTCGTTGGCTTATATATAACTTTGCCGTAGGCAAAGCAAATATTAGTGGTGAAGATTGGGGCGATATATTTGCTAAATCAATTGATGGCGATCATTTGTCTAGTCCTGTAGGACTTGCAGATGTTGTTATTGACGGACAATCTTGGTCTGTTAAAAGCGTACAAAATAATAACCCCCATTCTTGTACTGAGTTACGTGTTATTTCTGGCAGGAACTCGCCAGATTATTCTTATGGGATTAAGAACCCACATGATGATATACAACAAACGGGAAATGCTGTTCTTGGAATATGGAATGAAAGAGTCAATATTGCATTAGATCAGTTTGATTTTCTACGTACAGCCATTCTTATAAGGAATGTTAATACTTTAGAGTTTACTCTTTTTGAAGAGGAAACACGTAAGTATGTTGTTAATGAGTATGTCTGGACGGAAAATAAGCGCGGAAACTTTGAAGGTCACGATATAACCACGGGTAAACATAAATTTACATGGCAACCTCATGGGTCACAATTTACTGTTAAGTATACAGTTCCAGCATCAGCCACACGGTTTCAAATTAAAAGACCACCAATTTTGGATTTTGAGCAAACTATGGATCAAATTGGGTTTAAAGACTTTT
>CAZZIX010000327.1:0-3065 GCA_964654345.1 uncultured Methylomarinum sp. | reverse complement strand
TCTCATATTAGAGATTAATAATAAGCAGTTACACAAAATAATTTACATTCTCAGATTTATAATTCCTCGCCATACTCCAGATAGAGAAGAGGGCTTCAAATGTTACTTCTACTCTCTCATCGCTAGGAAAGTGTCATTGTTGAGTTACCAAAGAGAACGGCAGCCCAACCTATCTAATGCCAAGTTCACCAGCTCGTCTGGTGAAACTTTTGGTTTATAAAACTTACGACAAGAATCGGACTTTCTTTCCGTTATCAATTTAAAGAAATATCAAGCTGGCCGACCCCTTGATTTTGCCAGTACCACAAAGTGCAACTATAGCGCCAATTATTGAATAGTCTTTTAATCCACTTCTTTTAGGGTTGTGTATCGCTGCAATCAAAAAAATAATCCCTATTACCAAGATAGCAATTCGTTGAGAAATACATAAAGGGCAAGACTCCAGCTCTTCGACAAAATGAAAATACGCGCCAACCGCCAACATTAAAAAACAACTGGCAAAGCCTAGTAAAAACCAAAGTCGTGGATTTAACTTTATCAAATCAAACATGTGAAACTTCTTTTAAATGGATTGATTTCCCGTGAAGGGCCTAATTCAACAATGATGTCACCCACATCAAGTTTGTGATCTTTCTCACCGATAACAAATGCAATTCATCTCCTACGCCGCTCACGCTTGTTGAATAAACATCACCAAACTCTACTTTCGACTCTTTAAACCACATTGTATTTTTATTGGCAATATTATTACCTGTTACCGCCAAATCTTTAGCCGTCGCGCTTAGACCACTTAATGCAATTGAAAAGCCCATAATGACTCTCCTAAAATATTTTTTTAACATCGTTAAAATTTATTTCACCTAAATTTTGTAAAGTAAGTGTTATCCCTTTGTTCGAATTACCTAAAGCCACGCTTTCTACACCTGCATTAACAAACGGTTGTAAAACAGTATTATTCCCATCAATTTTTGCCTCTGCCTTGATTGTATACATACCTGGATCAGCATAAGTCCCATCACTTAATTTGCCGTCCCACTCAAAACTTACATTACCTTTTTCTTGTTTACCAAGATTAAGTGTTTTAACAACCTCACCTTTTGAATCTACAAAGCCAACTTGTAAATCTTCTGCGTTATTTTTCAATACAACTTCACCTGATAGTTTTTCTGTCAAAGAAATACTTCCTTTATCAGAGGGAACCATCACAGATTGCCCTACCAAGGTTGCCGCCTGCAACGACTGGCCTGAACTTAAAGAGTTTGCAAACTCAGTGAATGAATCATTTAGTTGGCTCACACCTTCTACCGTACTAAACTGAGCCATTTGCGCTAAAAAATCACCATTTTCCATCGGTTTAGTAGGGTCTTGATGAGTCATTTGCGCAGTCATTAACATTAAAAAATCTTCTTGGCCTAACTCCTGTTTATTAGGCTCTACTATATCAGCAGTTGTTGCCACACCTATATTTTGAAAAGCATTTACTGAACTTGTCTCCATTGTTTATCTCCTATTTTCCCATTCTTAGTGTTTGTAACATCAATTGCTTTGCCGTATTTAATACTTCAACATTATTTTGATATGAGCGCGATGCGGACATAATTTTTCCTCGGTAAAAAATAGATAATCACGTTTATTTAAACGTCTAAGAGAAGTTTAGCTAGAAGATGTGTAAGTGTGTGTATGCGGAATGTAAAGGTTTGTAAATTTCATAAATAGGTTGATTTAGCTATGTAATCATTACAACCTTATTATCAAAAAAGCTACTAAAACAGAACAATGAATCAATCATATTTTTACATATTTATTTTTATCAGTTTGTTCACCCTTAACGGCTGCGGACTTGTCGTGTTATCTGCTGTCAATACCGCTAGGGGTGGAGATAATGATCTATATATCGTTGATTCTGTAAAAGATTTAAGTTCATTTACTAGTATTAAAATAAATCAATTTGTAGGAGGAGCTAACGAACGACTGACACCGGAGTTACTAACGTACCTGAATAATGAAATCCATAGTAACCTCTCTGAGAACGGGGTAAATCTGTCAAAAGAGGGACAGTTACGTGTTTCAGGTTCTGTGATTTATTTGATTGATAGTTTTAGCAGCAAACAAAAACTGGTAGAAGTCAGCTTAGAAGATTCTACAACAGGAAACTTCCTAGGATCCGTCAATGTACTTGGTGAGGCAATGGGATTACGTGGAATTGAGACAGCAGCAGATGAAATTGCTGATGGAATTACTGAGCTACTTGAAACGCATCATTACCCTAATATAGAAAATTAATTTTTCTGAGAAGGAATACCCCATGAAACGCCAATCGTTACTTCAATTTATAGGCTATTTTTTTTGATGATACCCCTAATTGTTATTGGTTTCGAAGTTAATCAAGACTTATCTGGCACATGGATACTTAACATAGAACTCAGCGATGATTTTCAGGAAAAAATAAAAGAACACGTTAAATCAGTAAGAACCAATCGGGGAAAACAGGATGGTTATTCAGGAGCTTCTGGAAAGAGGAATGGAAGAGGCTCTGGAGGGCACCCTTTGGGTTCAGGTGGTGGACGTCCTTCAAATAGTCAACAGTTTGGTGGTTCAAATAGGGGCATGATAAAAAAGCTATGCAGAGTGAGCTTGCTAGTCTCATGTTATTTCCAGACATAATACAGCTTTCCCAGAATGATCCAAAAATTATCATGACACTCTCAGAAACAGAGCAACGTATTATTTATACGGATGGTCGTGGTCACACAGTCACATCAAATAACTCGACATTAGATGTCCAAAGACCTTACATTGCAGAATGGGAAACCGACAAGCAATTAGTCATCGAGACATCCGCCAGGCTAGAAATAAAGATTGAAGAAAAATTTGTTCTCTCCAAAGATGGAAAACAATTGTATACAAAAACCATTCTCAAGTTACCCATTTTAGATGATCCAGTGACAGTCAACCGTTTCTATGACCTCATTGCCGAATAATAAAGCAAATGTGTCAATACACCCCGCTGTTTGTTTTGTTTTGTTTTGTTTTGTTTTGTTTTGTTTGTAATATTATGTACAACC
>CAZZIX010000326.1:0-3067 GCA_964654345.1 uncultured Methylomarinum sp. | reverse complement strand
TTCTTTCTTCCATCATATTAATCTTTATTTTTTAAATCTTACTCTCCCTAAAAAAAATTTTCAGTTTTTGTCAGCTTGCCTTGTTTTTTATTTTTTAGTTCCTAGATAGCCAACAACTAATTTTTCTTTTTATTTAGTTGGCTTAGAGTTTCTATCTTTTTTAGTTTACACTTAAAAACTATTTCCACTAATTACCTCACGATTAACTTTCGCAAGACTTTTATTTATTTTTTTATTTTTTTCCAATCAAAATTCCATGGATCAGTTTTTCGTCCAGGAGCAATATCTTTATGTCCCAAAATATATTTTATTTTATATTCACTCTTAATTTGGTTAATCAGTTTCTTGACTGAATTATATTGTGCCTTAGTATATCCATCGATTTTATTCCCAATCATCTCAATTCCAATAGAAAAATTATTAACATTAGTCCTATTATCTGGAACCCTACTAATTCCAGCATGATAAGCAATATTGTTTTCTTTAACCAAGCGATAAATTGCTCCATCTCTTTCTATGAGATAATGTGGTGAAACTTTATATTTTTTATAGATAGCTAAAATTTTAGAAAAATCATATTGTCCTCCTCCTAGTGGATTATAGGTAGAATGGATAATAATTGTGTCAATTTTTCGTGTTCCATTATATTTTTGATACCCCCAAGAAACCAAATCATTCTTAATTTTCAATCCTCTATCTGCAGTAAATAAATTTTTTGTCTCAGTTTTTGCCACTGTCTTGGTTTTTTTTGTTTTCTGTCTAGAAGTTACTATCTTTGTCACAGGAGCTGTTTCCTTTTTAAGAACTTTAGCCTTATTACTAGTAGATTTATGATTCTCTACTGTTTTTTTTTGAATATTATCTACATTCTTTTTTGTTGAAATAAATTTCTTTTGATCTAACTTTAAATCAATCTCTGTTTTTTGTCCATTTGAAGAAAAACCGCATCCGCTAAAAAAAACGCTTACCAAAAACACCAGTAATATTTTATTTAAACTTATCTCTTTCCTCATTTTGTCATTGTATCATAAAGGAGCTTTAGCTTCCATTCTAAAACTCTTAAAATTTAATAAAAAAAAATGCCACCAAGATATTAGATATCTTGGTGGCATCAGCAGAACCTTTAGACTATCGCTCCCCGCCACCATATTGGCTCAGGGAAGAATTTGAGGCTGCCCAGGTAATGCCATAAGCGTTACCAGCAGTAACTGACGCCACATTGGCATCAGAAAAAACGCCTAGGTCTCCACTAGAATTAGTGTAGAAACCTGCATCGGTAGTTGTTTCGGCTGCGGCTACGCCATCGGCAGCATTCAGCTGGAACCCAGTACTGCTGCTTAACGCGGCATTAAATGTTTCATTAGGGACCTGGACAACTGTCTGTTGCCAAGTCTCCTGATTGGCCGAGATCTGTCCAACACTGTTGTTAAGTCCTGACAACCAGGATGAACTGCCTCCCTCCACACTTCCTCCCGATTGGGCAAGAGCCGGGATGGCAACCATAGTCAGGGCAACAATTGACATTAATAATGCCATTTTTGATAACATCTTTTTCATGACTTTCTCCTTTTTTGTTCGGGACACGGGAATGTCCCATAATTACCTCCACCCCAACTAGGAATGGAGCATGTTATGTTACTCGTGTTACTTACTGAAAATTCTGAAAATCACCTCCTTTTTTGTTAATTGTCAAAATTACTTAAGTTTTTAATATGCCAATCCTCATTAGAAGATTTGGCTTTGACCGGTACATAGCTTTCGTCTTCGCTAGTACTGGCTACCAAATTGATTGCAGTAGCTGACCTCCAAAGACGGGCCTTAATAAATGGAAGGCTCGCCAATTGAAGGCTGGAGGATCCAAATCCGGTTCCTCCTGACCCAGATATACCGGTACTACCCTCGCCGATGATGCCCGAAGCACCACCGCCAAACCCAAAATGCCAGCCAGAACTTGTTGGCTTCTGAATGTAATTGTTGGAATAGATTTCCAGCTGGTCGGCACCAGCCTTCATAGCTATTTTTAGAGCTATGTTGCGAGCGTTAAAGCTCGCTTGATTGCTGTCAACTAGGACAACAATATTGCCGACAAAGGTTCCCTCCCCTTTCTCAGGGGAGACAACTTTTATTTCTGCCGTCGGCGGAAATGGATGTTGGATATCTTCTAACAGTGCTTTAGCACTACTGGAAGATACCTTCCTCATTCCTGCCCACTTCCATACCGATCCAACTTGCAGTTGGATTACATTATACGGTAGACCCTTTTTCCAGGGGCCAAAGTAAGTCATCGGCGCTGGGGCCGCTGGATATCCCGTCTGCAAAAAATTACGATTGCTCACTTTTGTGTGAGAATCGATACTCAGATTCGCATTCGCACTTGGAGACACATCCCCTCCGTTAATAACAGCCTGAGCGCCAGCGATTCCAACGCCTGACGAATCAGCAAAACTTTGACTTGGAAAAACCATTAGACAACACACCAGACACACCAGTAACAATTCTTTTTTCATAACCGCTCTCCTTTTTTAGTTTTTTAACCCAGGAAACTCCTTCCTAGGCAATGATTGTTAAATAACTTTCTTTTTTATACCTTTAAAGTTCACCCTAGCAGATAAACAAAATCTTGTCAAGCTTTTATCACCTCACCCAAAGAATAGCTTAATATTTACACCTTATTCTAGCTAAAACTTTATTCTAAATACAGATTATAACATCATCTCCCTTAATAAAATACCATTACTACTTTTCGTACAATAATTTATTTCAAATATTATTTTTACTCTAAAATAACAAAAGCTTAAACAACCTTTTAAGTGTCAAGAAAGTTTCATCTCGCCTCAATAAATTCAATCTCATTGTTCTAGCTAATGCCAAATTCCCACTTACTCAAATTTATCAGCGTTCTCTATAAAAATTCTTTTGTATCTTTTCTAGTTTGTATTTATCTATTCAATCCTCCATTCTACTAACAGAAAGAAAAAAACTCCAGAGCCAGTCCAGAGTTTTTTTATTTTTGAGCGGGTAGGGGGAATCGAACCCCCGTCCTCAGCTTGGAAGGCTGATATAATAA
>CAZZIX010000325.1:0-3070 GCA_964654345.1 uncultured Methylomarinum sp. | reverse complement strand
GTAAGCTCTTATTCGTAGCCCTGACGTTGAACACAGCAAGTTATTTAATAGTTATTTTCTTTTTTGAGAGCAATCAACGAAAAGGAAATCTGCTGTTGAAAGAGCAGAAATTGATCACTGTGAAAAGCCAGTTTGATTTGGATAAAGCAAGCTCGACAGGGTGAATAAAGTCTTGCTGAAAAAGCAAAAGCAGGGATTGATGTTTGCAAAGTAAGACTCGGAGAAAAATAAGCGCACATCGTAATTTTGCATGATATATCCGTTGACTGGCGAGCAACTCATTAGCTTGAGCTCTGGAATATTAGGCTTAAAACTGCTATAATCAATGCAGAAAATAAAACTTATTAGTGGGAATACAATGACTTACAAGGCTATAGATGTCGCAAATTGGTTTATTAGTCAATTTGACAAAGAATCAGGCGATGTAATAACTCATTTAAAAGTTCAAAAGCTTCTTTATTTCTCTGAGGCTTGGAGTCAAGTTTTGCTGGAAAGAAAATTATTCTCTGAAGACATGGAAGCGTGGGCTCATGGTCCTGTTGTAAGAGAAGTTTTTAATAAATTTAATGGCGCAGGATGGCAACCTCTGAACACCACTGAAGAAATCATTGAATTTGATCAAGATGTTTCTGAAGTATTATTACAAGTGCTGGAAACATATGGAGACGTTTCAGCAAAAACCTTGGAAGAAATGACCCATCAAGATCAACCTTGGAAGGATACTAGGGGTTCTTTGCCACTTGAAGCGAGATGCTCTGGAATCATTAGTAAAGAATCTATTAAAAATTATTTCATTGAGAAATATAGCGACCAATTAAATGCCTAGAAATGGAAAAAAACGACTTCCAAAACACGCCATTAAAAATGAAGCTTCTGACTTATCAGTAAGAGCTAACCATAAAGACGTTAAAATAATAGGTCTAATTGCTAAAGAAATAAAAGAAAACTCGACGCCTCTTAAATTAAACCCATATGTAGCACTTAAATATTTTAAAAGTGACTGGCAATGTTTCTCAGAGTGGGAAACACAAGAGCTTAAAGAATTCTCATCTTTTATCAAAACACTTCAAAAGCATAATTGGGAGCAAGTCTATAATACAGGAAGTAAAATCCCTAAGCATGGGCTAGCGTATACTAAATATGAAATCAAGGATGTAAAGTCTGAAGCAATTAAAAATAAACTAGCATCAGTAAAAGAAGAAATATCTGAGGATATTAATTTTTTTGAGTTAAGAGTTAATCAAAATAAACTTAGAGTTCATGGATTCCAATCCCAGTCGGTATTTTTTCTAGTTGCTTTAGATCGAAAGCATGAAGCATTTCCAATGTAAAAGCTAACAAAAAATCAAATTTATCTTAATAAATCCCGTTAATTCGGGTTTTTTTGTGCCTAAAATTTGAAAGCAGAAAGTAGACCTGACTCTTTACCACGCTGACTACTATGTAGCCAGAAAAAGCAAAACGTCGCGGAAATAAAAACCATGACAACTTTAAAGTTTTATAACAAATATAATCAACTGGACTGAGCCAGTTATTTGTACGTTAGCTTTCTATGAATAAAATTACAGATATGAACAACGAAATTTTAGATGAATTAACAGATTGTCTAAAGGAATATTTTGAGTGTTTTATAAAATATTATCCTGATTCTCTTTCGCAAAAAGATGAGACAATTTTCGGACCCAATGAATTGTATCAGCTTTCAATAAAGGCTCATTGTCTTAGGGCAATGTTGGGGGCAGAGTGTGTAAAAAGATTAAATCACATAGGGTTTGATGAATATATCCCGTTTGATAATCCTGTTGATTGGTATAATTGGAAAATTGAAATAAATGAGAAGAAAATACCAAGAGAAACATATTTGTCTATAGGCATAAGAATTGATTCGGAATTAGAACGTTTACGATTTTTCATAGAGAGGGAGCAATTTGGGTCATATGAAAACTTGTCATATGGGCGCTATTTTGTCTCAAAGGAGCGATACTTTGAATCATCAGCTAAAGATAATAAACAAATACATGAAGAGGTTAATCCACAGTCTAAAGATGGAAAAATTGAGAGTTGTGGTAATGTTGCAAATACCAACAACAACGCTACATCAGAAAAGGAAGCAATCTCGAACCTTGATAAACTTCATAAAAAAAGTTCTATTATTACCAGTTGGCTTAACATCCTTGCAAAATTGTCTGGTTTATAAAGGGTAACAAGCTAACAAGCGCATCCAGCTGACCGTAAAAAGCGTCACATTTTTTGCGAAGCAAAAAAATACGCCCCTTTTTACGTCAGCTGATGCGAGCGTTATATGCCTCCTGCGAAGGCATCAGCGGAAAAAAAATCCATTGTTGAAAGAGCTAAAGCTGAGTGCTGTAATCTAAATTCGATGTGAAAAAACTAACGCGGACGTGGAAAATATAAGTCTGCGAAAAAGAAAAAGCGGGTTTCGATATTTGCCAAGTTGGTTGCCGAGAAAATAGGTTCGACAGTATGCCGAAGCCTTTGGAAAGAGCAAAAGCAAAATTTTGATGTTTGCCAGGCTGAGTGCTGAAAAAAGAAGCCTGGATAACTGCCAAGCTCTTGAAAAAGCAAAGAGCAAGAGATTCAGAAGAAAAGAAATGTGTTGTTGAAAGAGCAGAAGTTAAGTGCTATGACTCAAGGTTCGATGTAAAAAAGTTAATGAAGATGCGGAAAGCATAAGTCTGCGAAAAAGAAAAGCGAGGGTTGATGTTTGCCAAGTTGGTTACGGAGAAAATAAGATTGATGGTATGCCAAGGGATTTAGAAAGAGCAAAAACAAGTATTGATATTTGTAGTGCTGAAAGCGCGGACGACTCGAATGCTGCACTTTTAAAAACTGAAAAGAAAAAGGCTGAATCAAATAATTGCATCATTTTTCAAAGGCTACTCATAATTCATTGTAATTAGCTATACGTGATAAAATCTAAATATTAGCTACCATAATAAACACCTTTCGGGAAACTGTCCTTCTAAACCGAATTAAAAATGCCAGAGAGGTGCCATAAGACAATATCATGAGTATTTTAATAAAAACTGTTCGCATTTCAGGTTTTCGA
>CAZZIX010000324.1:0-3074 GCA_964654345.1 uncultured Methylomarinum sp. | reverse complement strand
TATATTGATTTGAAAAAATTTCTACTCAATAATTATGCGAACTTAATTCATTTCTTCTTTTTTAAATAATGCATTCAAAAAAAACCATTCAAACCCTGATGATTCAAGGAACAACATCAGATGCGGGTAAAAGTACGCTAGTGACTGCTTTATGCCGTTATTACTACAGAAAAGGAGTCAGTGTCGCACCTTTTAAACCACAAAACATGGCTTTAAACAGTGCAGTAACAGTTGATGACGGTGAGATTGGGCGCGCCCAGGCAGTTCAAGCTGTAGCTTGTGGCCTTCCCCCCCATACCGATATGAATCCAGTTCTATTAAAGCCAAACTCTGATAAAACAGCACAAATTATTATTCATGGCAAAGTAAAAGACAATCTTTCAGCCAGAAAATATCACCATTATAAAAAGATAGCGATGCAGGCCGTCTTAGATTCACATAATCGACTTAAGAAAAAATATCAGTTAATTATTGTTGAAGGTGCGGGCAGTCCTGCAGAGATAAATTTACGGGAAGGTGATATTGCTAATATGGGGTTTGCAGAAGAGGTCAATTGTCCCGTTATTCTAATTGCTGATATTGATAAAGGTGGTTTATTTGCACATATCGTTGGAACCTTAGAATTATTATCAAAGACCGAACAAAAGAGAATCGTGGGGTTTGTGATTAATCGCTTTCGAGGTGATATTTCCATACTACAACCAGGTATTGATTGGTTAGAACAGAGAACTGGAAAACCTGTCTTTGCAGTGTTACCTTATTTGCATGATCTTTACCTTGATGCTGAAGATGCAGTCGCAATGAATAAATATAAAAGCGATCAACAAAAGGAGTTTAAAATTGTTATTCCTCTTTTTCCAAGAATCAGTAATCACACCGATTTTGATCCATTACGTCTTCACCCTGATCTGGACGTTCAATTTGTAAAAGACCCAATAGACTATGACTATGCTGACTTAATAATACTACCCGGCAGTAAATCAGTAAGGGATGACTTAGCCTGGCTGAAAAAAATGGGCTGGAAAGATACAATTAAAAAACATTTACGCTATGGTGGTCGATTGATAGGTTTGTGTGGAGGATTCCAAATGTTGGGTAAAACTATTCATGACCCTAAAGGTATTGAAGGTCAGCCTGGCTCAAGCTCAGGTTTAAATTTTCTGAAAATGGAAACAACACTCAATGCAAAAAAATATTTACAAAAAATAAAAGGCTTTTTAGCTGACAGCCAAATTCCAGTAGCAGGCTACGAAATACATGCAGGGACAAGTCAAGGACTTGCATTTAAAAAACCAGTCATGACACTTAATGGAAAACCGGAAGGAGCTTATTCTGAAGACAAGTTAATTATGGGAACTTATTTACATGGTATTTTTGATCAACCACAAGCCTGCCAAGCCATTTTGAATTGGGCAGGGTATGTTACTGAACGAACGATTAATTTAGATGATGAAAGAGAGGCCGGTATTAATTTAATAACCAATGCTTTAGAAGATAACTTTGATTTTTCTTTGTTGAAACAAGCGCTGGATTCATTTAACCTAGAATAATCAACTAATTTTTCAGTATAAAAATAGGAGACACATCCATGCGCAAAAAAATTATCACTCCGGCACAAAAACAAAAAATTTCCTCTGATAAGAACTGCTTAGATTTGGAGAAAATCGCAGAAGTGGAAATCTCATCAGAAGATGAAGCCTATCCTATTGAGTCCGCATTGCTACCTAATCAAGGCAATAAGGGATGGCGTGCTACAGAATCTGGTGAGCAAACGATCCGACTTTTATTTTCTGTCCCTCAAGTATTAGAAAAAATTTATTTATCATTTGAAGAGACTAAAACAGAACGCACTCAGGAATATCTTTTACGTTGGTCCCCAGATAACGGACAAACTTTTCAGGAAATTCTACGCCAGCAATGGAACTTTAATCCACAAGGTTCCACGAGTGAATCAGAAGAACATCACCTTGGTCTTTCCACTGTAACTATATTTGAATTAATTATCATCCCAGATATAGATGGAGGAGGTGCTCTTGCTTGTTTGAAACAGTTACGGCTTTCTTAGAACAAGTTCTTAGTACTCTGACATTTTTTGGAATAATCAACTAGATATTCAAGTACAAGAAATCCTGCTCAACGTATAATAATTTATGAAAAAAAATACAGCACACGAAATAGCCCATGTACTTATTGAGGCATTGCCTTATATACAAAAGTTTAAAGGTAAAACTGTTGTTATCAAATTTGGTGGAAATGCCATGGTTGATGAGGAGCTTAAACACAAATTTGCTGCTGATATAGTGTTAATGAAACTAGTTGGAATAAATCCAATAGTGGTTCACGGTGGCGGCCCACAAATCGGTCGCCTTCTAAAAAGACTTAATATATCAACCCAGTTTGTTGATGGTATGCGAGTTACAGATAGCGAAACCATGGACGTGGTTGAAATGGTACTGGGCGGACAGGTCAATAAAGAAATAGTCCACTTAATTAATATTCATGGCGGTAAAGCAGTTGGACTAACGGGTAAAGACGGAGACTTTATTCATGCAAAAAAACTGAATCAACAACAAATTTCAGATGATTTAAATGCTTCAGAAATTATTGATTTAGGTCATGTCGGAGAAGTCAGTAGCATAGACCCTGCTGTTGTTAATATGCTCTGTAATAGTGATTTCATCCCAGTCATTGCGCCTATTGGAGTAGGTGATGATGGTCATTCTTATAACATTAATGCAGATTTAGTAGCAGGAAAAGTGGCAGAAGTCTTAAATGCAGAAAAACTGCTATTACTAACTAATACTGCGGGTATTTTGGATAAAGAAAATAATTTACTAACAGGTCTTTCAATAGAAAACATTGATCATTTGATCGCTGATGGGACGATTGCTGGCGGAATGATTCCAAAAACACGTTGTGCTACTGATGCATTAAAAGGAGGTGTTTCGAATGTACATATTATTGACGGTAGAGTCGAACACGCGGTCTTGCTAGAATTATTTACAGATCAAGGTGTTGGTACATTATTAGTCAGTCGCTAATCATTGTAATATTTGAGTATGTAAATAATTCTG
>CAZZIX010000323.1:0-3112 GCA_964654345.1 uncultured Methylomarinum sp. | reverse complement strand
TTACTTCACTTTTAATCGCACCCAAATAATCAGTCCTAATTAACATACGTACATTAAAAGATAGATGAGCAATTAGCTTTATTCAATTACAGTATGTAGACCGGCCTCTCAAAAAAAATATTTCTATGCAAAAAATCGTATTCCGATCACCTGATTATTTTGTATAATCCACTTATCGTCCTGACTTAATCTATTTCTGCAATGCAAAAATTATTTAAAACTATCGGTATTATTGGTAAATATAGCGACTCCCGTATTGCAAACACTATTCTTGAAGTATTGAGTTTCCTTCAAAAAAATGGTTATAAGGTAGTTGTTGATTCAAAAAGTGCCGCTCGTTTATCACCGAATACAGTAATAGCATGCGAAATTGAATTATTAGGTGCTAAATGTGATTTAATTATTGCTATTGGAGGCGACGGCACTTTTCTATCAGCTGCACGTGCTTCAGTTAAATATAACACACCATTAATTGGTATTAACCTAGGCCGTCTTGGGTTTTTGGTGGATATTTCACCAGAACATATCCGTTTAAAGTTAAGCCGTATTTTGGCAGGTAACTATTTAGAAGAAAAACGCTATTTATTGCATACTAAAATTATTCGTGATGGAGAAACGATTCATCAAGAAACTGCAGTTAATGAAGTGGTTGTTCACCGCTGGGTTACCCCTAGTATGCTTGAGATTGTTACCCATATAGATGGTGTTTTCTTAAACTCACAACGATCTGATGGGCTCATTATTTCTACTCCTACAGGTTCAACGGCTTATTCTCTTTCCGCTGGTGGCCCCATACTGCACCCTTCCCTACACGCCCTTGTTTTGGTGCCATTAAATGCACACACATTGTCTAACCGACCCATTGTGGTTGATGATTCTTCGGAAATAGAGATAAGCTTTAAACAGTCTAAACAAATTAGCGCATTAGTCACCTGCGATCATCTTGAAATACCTAAAATTTCTATTAATGATAAAATTTTAATTAAAAAATTACCCGACCCTATTACTATTTTTCATCCAGAAGATCATGATTTTTTTCATATTCTTCGAGAGAAACTAAGCTGGAGTACCGGCTATCATATTTAAATTATGTTATTAAATCTCAATATTAATGATCTGGCTGTTGTTAAATCACTCGACTTAGACCTTGATAAAGGCATGTCTGTTTTAACAGGAGAGACAGGCGCAGGAAAGTCTATTTTATTAACAGCACTAGGCCTAGCATTAGGTGATAGAGCAGATTCCGGCTATGTTCGACCTAATGCCAAACGTGCTGAAATCAACCTTGATTTTGATTTATCCGATGCGCCTGCAGCAAAAAAATGGCTAGAAGAAAATGATCTTGATGATGAAGAACAGTGTGTTATTCGTCGTATAGTCAATCAGGATGGTGGTTCAAAAGCCTACATTAATAACCGGCCAACCACTCTACAATCATTAAAACAACTCAGTAGTTTATTAGTTGAAATACATGGACAGCATGCGCATTTAACGCTACTTGACCCAGACCAACAACGACAATTGTTAGATATTTTTTCTAATAACCAAAAATTGCTGGATGAGGTAAATATCATTTATCAGTCTTGGAAAAAATCGAATAGTGAATTAAACAAATTAATTAAAGCAAGTACAGATCAAGTTGAACGAGAAGAATTACTCCGCTATCAATTAAATGAACTGCAACAACTTGATCTGGAGGGCTTTGACTACCCTTCCCTTTCTGAGGAACATAATAAGCGCGCTAATTTAGGACAAATATTAGCCGAAGGTCAGCAACAATTAGATATTTTATATGAAAATGAACGACAATCAGTCAATCAAATGTTAGCGCATTGCTTAAACTCATTAACTGATTTAGCCCAATTTTCTCCTGAAATAGGTGAAATTAATAAGATGCTCTCAGAGGCACAAATCCAAATTGAAGAAGCATCACAACAACTTCGTCGTTATTTAGAAAGTCAGGAAGCTGATCCGCAACGATTAACCTGGCTAGAAAATCAAATTGGTATTATTCAGGATATTAGTCGTAAACACCAAATTACCCCAGAGGAATTACCTCAAGCTGCCTTAAATTTAGAACAAGAACTTGATGCAATCACGCATAGTAGCGAAAGAATTGAAGAATTAACTCAAGATACTCAAAAATTTCTAACTACTTATCAGGAACTGAGCAAAAAATTATCTGAAAATCGCAGTCATAATGGAGAAAAACTGCAAATCAAAATTTCAGAAATGATTAAAGAATTAGGCATGCCCCAAGGTGATTTTGTCGTTAAAGTAGAAAATAATGAAGACGAACCACCCAAACTAAATGGCAACGATAAAATTGATTTTTTAGTCAGTGCCAACCCTGGCTTACCTGCAAAACCTTTAGCTAAAGTTGCTTCAGGAGGTGAATTATCACGAATCAGCCTAGCCATACAAGTTACTACCAGTACAGATAAAACTACTCCAACTATGATTTTTGATGAGGTTGATTCTGGTATTGGCGGAGGAATAGCTGAAATAGTAGGGAAAAAATTACGAAACTTGAGTCATAATCGCCAAGTATTGTGTGTCACCCATTTACCCCAAGTCGCCTCGCAAGCCCATCAACATTTATATGTTAAAAAAACTAATCAAACAGAAATGACATCCTCTACTGTTGAATTATTACAACCTAAGGAGCGCATTGAAGAAGTCGCTCGTATGCTAGGTGGCGTTGATATAACCGAAAATACCCTTGCTCATGCTGAAGAAATGTTAAATATTAATTGATGTTAATTATTTTTTATTTTGTTTGAGTTAGCTATTTCCTCCCTTTTTTTTAAGATTTCTTGCACATCCATAAACTATAGGGTTAGTTATAATAGGTAGCATTTATATGACTACAATAATCAACTAAATTACTGTACTGACGTGCAAGGTCATTGATTTCATTATTAAGTGAAACACTAATAAATTGGGCTAAAAAACCAAATGCAGTCGCATCAAAAGTACAAGGGCTATCACCAAAAAAATAGCTTTTATCACCTAATAAGTCAGATAACGACTTAAAAGTTCTATCCGAAATTATTTTAATTTCTTCATCTGAATGACGTCCTAAGCCCTGTTTATATAAAGCACTAGTCAC
>CAZZIX010000322.1:0-3119 GCA_964654345.1 uncultured Methylomarinum sp. | reverse complement strand
TACTGAAAATGCCTTACCTTCTTGATTGTTATCAGCTAAAGTAATTGCTAGCGCAAATTTCGCATCAGCAGCCGTCGGAGCATAATCTACTGCTTTTTGATAGGCATCAATAGTCGCTTTAGGGCGATTTATTTTAGTTATCAAGTTACCAAGCTGAAACCATTTCAAAGCCTTTTTGGGATGGGCGGAAAGGTCTTTTTGTAGAGAGGAAATGGCAACGGCAAGTGAAATTATTTTACCTTCAAGCCGACAATCGAGTGTTCGTACTTTTGCTGTTTGTGGGGAGTCGCCATTCTTGCCAGTTGAACTTACAATTAATTCTGCGCTAACAGACATGGAGGCCATTGCAGTAAATGTAAAATCAACATAGTTATTACAAGAGGCACAAGGAAATTCATCCGCTAATAAGAAAGGGATATTAGCTTCAGTAGATATAATAACGCCTTTGGTTTTGTATTGATTAACAGCATCACAAGAAGGGCATCTTAACTCTAAATAAAGAGAATTATTTTGTGGAATGAAACCTGAGTCCATTTCCTCCATTGCTTGTTTACTGCGTATATGCTCAGCAAATGCGCGTTCTTTTGCTGCATCGACTTCGGGGTCTTCATAATCTAAGAGTCTGGCTAAGATATAAAACGCACGATCAATGAGGGATTGTTTGCGGCGTAGTTCAGGCTTTAATAGTTCAAGTAAACGTAAATCAGGTGATGCTACGATCAATTCACACGCTAACTCTAAATCAAAAGACATTAGCTCTGAAAATCTGCTGGCAATGAAGTTACTAGCAGTTTTACCATGAATATTTTTAATAAGGTTCTGTCCAAAAATTTTCTGAGATGAATCCAGGCTATCCCATTGTGCAATTAGTGAAATTTGAGCATCACTCCCTATTTTCAATAAAGATTCTTGTGCTGCCTCACAGAGGAGGTCACCTGCACCTCTACCAATAGCATTAATTAAAGGATTGATAAATTCAGGGTATCGTAGTTCTCCCATCGCATTGGCTACATAAACAGCACCAAAGTAAGCGGCATCATCCTGCAAATGCCGTATAAGTAATGAGCTTACCGTAGATGGTTCAAGTGTTTTGAGGTGATCGATTAATAACTCAGTCCATTTTGATTTATTAATATCAATCGCTAATAAATCGACTGTTTTTGTTACATCAAAATGAGCTGTATCAATTGTATTTTTGCTTAACCCATGGATACATGCCGCTAAAGCTAATTGTGATTGAAGTTTTTCTGAAAGTTGTTTTGTGCCTTTCAATAATTCAAATAATTTATGACAGGCATCAGATTCAGAACTAATAGTTTCTAGTAAAGAGTCTATTTCATCAGCCTTAGGCAGTTCAGCTAACCAGCTATCTAATTGTTCTAAGGATGCAGAATCAACAAAAAAAGGTGCTAATGTAGAAAGCTTTAATGGTGACTCAAAGCTTTCTCGATCAAATACCATTTCAAGATATTCGCTAGAACCAAATAGGCCTGTAAATAATGACTGGAAATGACTTTGGCGACGTTTTTCAGGTATTTCCATATCCAAAACTTTAGCAATCAGTTTTTTTAAAGTTTCGGTTGGTAAGGCTT
Organism: uncultured Methylomarinum sp.; assembly: GCA_964654345.1. Lineage (GTDB taxonomy): Bacteria > Pseudomonadota > Gammaproteobacteria > Methylococcales > Methylomonadaceae > QPIN01. The sequence goes on along the minus strand of CAZZIX010000322.1, from coordinate 1,527 downwards.
TACTTAGTTTGAATAAAGGGTTAAATAAAAAGGATTGGGCAAAATCGTTATTTAAATCCAATACAACAAGTGAAAATTCATTAATAAATTCAGCAACTGTTGATGTTGTGTTTTCGGTTGCTAATTGATCAATAGATAAAAATTGAAACGGATCAATATTTCCTGTTTTTAATAAAGCTAAATCATTCTTAAACAGTTGAATTAAATCATCTGGTGCATTGACAGTTAATATTTCTGCAGCAGATGCTACAAGAGATGAAGGCCAGTCTGTCCAGTTATTGACAATTAAATGGGTAAGCTTAGAATAATTCTGAGCGGGTAGCTTTCTAAAAAACTGACCTAATAATGACGTATCCTGACTGTTAATTAGCTGAGTGATAAATAACTCGTGAAACCAGTCAGTTTCAATTTGAGTTTTTTCAAGATGTGCATTATTAGGTAAATCACTATAGAAATGAATTGCCCATTCTTGCATGATTGGGTCATCAAGCTTTCCCTTTGCAGTAGTAATAAGATTTGTCATGGAATGAGAGATAAAAAAGACAATAGTTGAAAACCCTAACATACTAACAGATTAGTGTGACTCAACAAGGCCGAATAAAAATACTTCTATTTTCTCCCAAGGACGTCGTGTGTCACGCCATACAAATTGAACTTTTTGTAGATTGTTATCTATGGTTGCTGATTGAAATTTCTTCAACGCATCAGAAAGTTCTTATGCAAAGTTATAGTTCAAGTCCTCTGGTTATTCTAGATTTATACAACGGCTCTCATATCCGCAATTGATCCAATTTCTTTATCAATAAAATATAAACCTTTTCCTTCAATCCCGATCATTTTTATTTTATCGGTAATAGAATTAAATAAGTGTTCTTCTTCATGCTGCTCTGCAACATACCATTGCAAAAAGTTGAAAGTAGAAAAGTCAGCTTCTTCACTAGCTGCTTTAACCAATTTATTAATTTCTTTAGTAATTAAACATTCATGCTTATAAGTTAACTTAAAAATTTCTTGAATATTTTTAAAATCTGACTTTGGTTCATCAATCGCACCAATAAGCGCCATTGAACCAGCTTCATTTACATAGTTGAATAGGCGGTTCATATGTTGCATTTCTTCCTCAGCATGTTGTTGTAAAAACTTGGCACAACCCTCTAAACTATTGGCATCACACCATGAACGCATTTGTAAATACAGATTAGAAGAATAATGCTCTAAGTTAATTTGCTTATTTAATAACTGAGTCATACTTTTACTTAACATATTGTTTTCTTCACTGATTTTTTAAATTATATTTTTCTTTTATACCAATAACTAAACAATAAAAACGTATAGCTGTATTGTAAAATGAGTTGTATCCATTCAGGTTTTGAATACCAGCCTAAAATAACATTGAGCGGCAACCCAATCACCCCATCTTTATGGTTAAATATTGTTTTTGAAAGGTTGAATGCTTTAGAAAAGATGGCATTTTCTGCTTGCAACCAACCTAAACTTTTTGCTGCCGATAATCCTTCATGAATACTA
>CAZZIX010000321.1:0-3124 GCA_964654345.1 uncultured Methylomarinum sp. | reverse complement strand
AAAATAACAAATTCTTCACCGCCATATCTAAAGACTACATCACTTCCTCTTAACATATCTTTAATACAACTTGCGGCAGAAGCTAAGGCAATATCACCACAATCATGTCCAAAGTCATCATTAATATCTTTAAAATGATCAATATCAAAAAAGATAACAGATAAATGATTAGATTTTCTATGAGCTAACTTTATTTCCCTTGATAAAGCATCTTCAAAAGCAGCTCTATTATAAGTTTTTGTTAAAGGGTCAGTATATGCCATACCCAATGCCTGCTTATATAGGGTAGCATTTTTTAATGGATAGATTAGACAACAAAGCAACTCTTCTAGTAATTTAATTTCTTCATTACTAAAACTTTGATTACGCATTATTTTCAAATTACCCAGTTGTACATCTTCAACTTTTAAAGCATATGTACAAGAGTTTTTTGTTGTTATTCCCTTGCTTATATCTAAATTAAATTCATCATTGTGATAAGAAAACGCATTATGGGGAATAAATGATTGAATTTTGTTACTGAATATATGAATTAATTCAGAAAATTCTAGTGTCGTTTGTAATGCACTACTAATATCATAATGTTCAAGGCTGACGACTTTTCTTGAATCAAGAGTATTGTTACTTACGACTGCTAAGTTCACTGATTTTTTTTTCATGGCTTATTTATCGATTTGCTTAAACATAATTAATTAACTAAGCATGCTACTTCCATGCCAAAATTAATAAAACAAGCTATTTCCGCATTATAGAACGAACAAACCTGTTCTTGTCAATAAATAATCTTCTTTTGGCAAATTATTGCCACTACATATCGTTATTAGAACCCATTAATAGTGATCTTGGTTTTGCTGAATATTTAAGGCAACAGAAAGTAAATAACGAAAGCTATTTAGGGGGGGCTAGAAAAAATTGTAGTAACAGGACTGTTTAGCGAAACTACGCAGTCTGTTACTACAATATGGAAATAGACAAAACAAATTTATTGATTTTAAAAATCAGCTCTTAATAAAGTCTGTAAATTAGCTTTTTCCTGTAAAACATTCTGTCTAAGTAAGTTTCGTTCTGAACCAGGTCGCATCTTTCTATTTAGCTTTGATAACACATAATTCAAATATGAAATTGCATGACCAGGTCTTCCATTCCAACTTTGTCTAGCAGCTTGACGTAAATAGTATGAAATAAAATTTCTATTAGCTCTTCTACTTCTATAACGATAACCTTTAAAATTTCTAGCAGACAGCCCATCATTATGCTCCTGTAAGTTATCAATACGATCACCAATGGCATCAATTATTTCCCAAGGATCTTCAGAAAGATTTAAGGTAATTTCCCAATTAAAAGTGATTGTGGTACTTAGCTCTCCATTATCCACATTAATAGTGACTAAATTTGTACCTTCAGTGGTTGCTATACCACTAATTAATCCTGAAATAGAATCAATTAACAAACCTTCAGGCAAATTTTCAGCAGTTAATACTAGATCAAAACCATTTGGATCTGTGGCATGAATAGTTAATTCAACCGTATCATCAACTTCATTTGATTGATTACCAGGACTAGTAACTACAGGAGGGAGAGTATCAACAGGACAGTTATTTCCACAGTCTATTGCAGAAGGATTTCGCATCCAATTAATAACTGACTGGTAAGGGACTATTCGTACCTCAGGTTTTGATCTAGCATATTGTAAAAACTCTTCAATAACTTCTTGCCTTTCACGAACAGAAATTTGACTAAACAATGCAGCGTTTTTAGAACCATAATTTTCTGAATGTGCTCCAAACAAAAATGGCGCACGATTGCCATTTTGTAATCGTAGATCCAGAGTATATTTTAAGGTTGCTAATGTTTCAGCCTTATTTAACTTAGCTTGTTGCCAAAGGTTGAAATCGAACCCAGTCATTTTTCCACCCACAACATCAAAATATGACACATTAGCCAATACTTTATCTCTTATTGAATAATTAATTCCATATTGAGAAGTTGCGCTATCTGGAGGAATAATAACAGGGTTAACACCTAGCTCCCAAAGACCTGGATGATCTGATATTGGAAATTTGTTTGGAAACCCTCTATCCAGCATATCTTGATTACCTGGGCTACCCGAATCTAAGGTATAAGGCCATGGAAAATTAGTTCCATCTATCGTATTTTCCCATCCCTCTTCTATGCTTGCATCATAAGTAAGTCCTTGTTGAACTAGAGAAGAGAAAGTTTCGTTATTATATTCAAGAAAAGGGGTTCTAAATCCATATAAATTAATAAAATTAGCCCCCATACCTGATGTAGAACTTGAATTACCAGGCTGCTCATTAGCGTCAAATGGCTTAGTAAGATGGGTAAGAGTATCACCAATTTCTGTATTCCATTGATCTGTACTAAATTGACTGCCATGCAAATGGTTTACTGTATGGATAGCAATTTCATGTCCATCATTAAGTGCAGTATTCCAAGCCCTTTTTACATACACAGGATCATCTTTAACTGTCTCTTCCTGATATTTTGAAGTATTAAAAAAACTAACTCTTATGGGAGTGGAATCATAAGTTAAGGAATTACCCAAACCTGTCGAGTTTCTTTTGTTTCTTAAATAATCAAGAATCCAGGTCATACCACCCGTACCACCTGAGCCTTCAAGACCAGAGAGACTATTATCATCAAAGCCGATACTGACAAATAATGGCACTTCACTCACTGACAGACCTTGAGGTGGCGACTGTGAATACGGTTGATTATCGGAATAATCATAAGCCAATGATACAGAAATACTAAATAGATACAGACCTATTATTATGTATATCTGCTTAAAAAAACGAAGCATATCTTTACCTCTGATATTAAATAAAAATTAGTTTATGAAGTTTATTAATAAGTGCACATCTATTACATTGATGAATGGAATATTTTTGTTCTTAATTTTCTCATCCGCAATTAATAGAGGTTCCTTAACTTACCATTGAATGTGTAAATAATGGTTTGGACAAACCATAATGTTAATTGCTTTCTACTCAGGTTAAAAAGTTCAAAATCTTTAGCAGATTATCATAGACTCAACTAAATCATCAAGACTTTAAACCACCTTAATTAGCTATAAAACGTGATGCACAGCAACTTTCTTATA
>CAZZIX010000320.1:0-3134 GCA_964654345.1 uncultured Methylomarinum sp. | reverse complement strand
TTTCTGCCAATGCATTATCATTGCTCTGCCTTGAGCGAGATTTAGTGAGTTCGATTAATGAGGCTTTCTTACTTTTAAATCTCTGTACATGACAAAAAATTTAAAAAGTTGATATAGCCCATTGAAATGTAATTAAATACCGAGTTTTTGTTTTGGCAAACATGAATAACGGACAATTACAGATCAACGAACTAACCGCTATATTAAACGAGCATTTTCATTGGAACAAGGCAAGAATGGGTTGTTTTGTAGGAATGCTAATAGCCTTAATGGTTGCAAGCACAGTAAACCTGACGCAATTGGCTCTATTTTTTCCTAGCAAGGCATTGGTTTCATCACGTTACAGACGCATACAACGATTTTTTAGTGAACATTGGATTGATTACAATGAAGTTGCTCACTTCATTATGAAATTATTTGGTTTTACACAGAATGATTTTTATCTGTCACTGGATAGAACCAACTGGAAATGGGGCAAAACCAACATTAACTTGCTGGTGTTGGCCGTTGTCTATAAGGGCGCAGCCATTCCCGTGTACTGGCTACCTTTGAATAAGCGGGGCAATTCTAATTGGCAAGAAAGAATATCGCTGATGAAGCGATTTATTAGTCAGTTTGGTCAGGACAGGATTAAGGGTCTGCTGGCGGATCGTGAATTTATAGGCGATAAATGGATGGAGTGGCTCATTGAAGAAAAAATATCTTTCAATATTCGGATTCGTAACAATAGCTATACCGTCAATAGTCGGGGGGATCGTCTACGTGTTGACCATTTATTTCGTGGATTAAAGCCAGGCGAGATACTTAATATTAATGATGCAAGGCAGTTAGGATCTTGCACAGTTTATCTAAGTGGTCTGCGTTTGAGTGATGGGCAATTATTAATCGTTGTCAATGACAGTTTCAACCCCAATGCGATTGAAGAATATGGTTTGCGCTGGGAAATAGAAACGTTGTTTGGCTGTTTAAAAGGTCGAGGGTTTAACCTTGAAGATACGCGTGTTGTGGGTTATCTTCGTATGAAAAAGTTATTTGTATTACCTGTTATTGCTTTTTGTTGGTCTCATAAAGTGGGTGAATGGAAAGACGATTGTGTTTTACCTATAAAAACCAAAACACATCAACGACTCGCACAAAGCATCTTTAGGTATGGTTTAGACTGTATTCGTTCCGAGCTGTTTAATATTTTTTCCTAATCGAAAAAACAGGTCAGGAAAATACTCTCTTTACTCCGTCCAGCTTTGTCAGGCAATAGAATTTATGGAGAATCAGTTAGATGCTGAATTTTTATCGTGTACAGAGAAATTTTATACAATTTTTAGTTTGTGGGTTGAAAAAAGGCGTTTAAAAAGCGGTTGTAAGCGGTACACAAGGGTTAGAGTAGGTTTCTAACCGCTTTGTAACCGCCTGCAACTCTCCACAGCCCTCATAAACTTCGGTTCTAACCGCCTTCAACCTTTATTATCGTATACGACCTATCACCTGTATTTTTTTTATCGATAATAATCCCTTGTTTTCTGAAAGCAGGACTAAAAACCAAGAGAAAATGAAAATAAAAAGCAAGAAATATAGCGAAATAGAGGTCTACATTTTTTCAAAGTTCATCTTTAAAATCAGAGGAAAAACAAAAATATACATCTTCAGTTCTGATATTACCTAAAGTTTAGCACTAGAAAATAGACCTCGAATGGGCTTTTCTGAGGGACAGTCGGTGTCTAGAAACCCAGCTGTGTGGGGAGAAGGACGAGACTCGTAAGACCTACCGTTCCAAGAAACAGTGTAAGGTAACTGATATTGAGCTACAAAGGGGAACCCCTGAAAATAGTAAGCAGGAAACCTACCTAAGTCTTCAATATTGATAATCCTCTTTTGTTATTTGATAAGAATCCTATGTTTTTTACTCTCTTCGCTTGTTAGCCCCTGCTAAAAAGTATAAATTCGTTATTTATTGTAACAAATCATTACATCATTTCATAAAAATTCTTTTATACTAAAAAATAAAACTGTTTATTTTCAATGCACTACATATTGGCATGGCAAATGCTATAACTCTTGTGAATCCATTTGATTCATTATTGTAAATTAACAAGAGAATAAATTATGAAAATTAATAAAACAGCCGCTTCATTAGCTATTGCAGCATCAACTCTATTTGTCACTGCCGTTCCAACAACGGCTTCTGCAGGTGAAAAAACTGACGTACATTGCTATGGCGTTAATGTTTGTAAAGGCCACAATGACTGCAAAACAGCGAGCAACGCTTGTAAAGGACAAGGCTTTGTTAGTGTTTCTGAAAAAGCCTGTGCTGATATTGGCGGCACTGTCGGTAAGTAATTAAAACCTTCTGGGTGATTAATCTTTTTATGTTAATAGAACTGAATGTTCAGCAATAACATTAATCACCCACTTTCTGGAGAGAAACAATGTCTATAAATCCAAAGCAATCAATGCATCCACACTTAGGTTTTGGTCTGGGGTTAAGGTCAGAATATTATGAACATATTCTTGAAACACAACCTTCAGTGGATTGGTTTGAAATAATTTCAGAAAACTACATGGTGGATGGAGGTAAGCCGTTAATGTATCTGGATAAAATTCGTCAAGATTATCCCTTAGTCATGCATGGCGTTTCTTTATCTATTGGTGGTACTGATACTTTGGATTCAGATTATTTAAAGCAACTTAAAACACTTAAAGATCGAATAGAGCCTCAATGGGTATCAGACCATTTGTGCTGGACAGGTGTTAAATGGTATTAATTTGCATGTTTAATGCCATTAGCCTATACAGAATCAAATGTTATGCATATTGTTGAACGGATTAAAAAAGTCCAGGATTTTCTCGATTGTCAGGTTTTATTAGAAAATGTTTCCAGTTATGTTGATTATCAGCAATCAGAGATGCAGGAATGGGAGTTTATTCATGCGATTACACAACAGGCTGACTGCTTTTTACTGCTAGATGTAAATAATGTTTATGTCAATGCTTTCAATCATGGTTTTAATCCACATCATTATCTCAATGGCTTACCTATTGATCGCATTAAACAAATACATTTGGCAGGCTATACTGAAGCAGACGCTGAAAATCAGGGAAACGGAGCGATAGCAAAGTGATGATTTTTAGTCCGCAGT
>CAZZIX010000319.1:0-3158 GCA_964654345.1 uncultured Methylomarinum sp. | reverse complement strand
CTTTAACTTTATCTATTATTTTCCATAAACTCATTATTATTTTTCCTTCTTTTTTACTGATAAATTATCAGAAAATAACTCTCTTAATATGTACAGCAAAGTTCATTGCAATAATATGTTTGCTAAAAACCAAAATTCTTAAAAATAAAGAGTAACTTCGGTAATTGACTTAATTTATTGTTTATACGTTTCGATAGCTAGTTGAATATCTTCCCAGGCATTTCTTTTTTCTAATAGAGAACGTAACAAATAAGCTGGATGATAAACAACAATGAGTGGAATACCTGCTAATTGATGAGAAACACCTCTCAACTTAGCTAATGGCTCCTTTGTTTCTAATAATGTTTGAGCCGCAACACGGCCAATAGCTAGAATAATTTTTGGCTGAACCAACTGAATCTGGCGCTGTAAATAATCACCACAAGCTTTAATTTCTTCCACTTTAGGATTTCTTTCATCTGGCAATTTACATTTAAGGATATTAGCTATATAAACCGACTCTCTTTCTAAGCCCATTGCTCGAATCATTTCTGTTAATAACAATCCAGCTTGACCTACAAAAGGTTCTCCTTGTAAATCTTCATTATATCCAGGTGCTTCACCTATAAGCATCCAGTCAGAATTTTTATTTCCTACACCAAAAACAGTTTGTGTTCGACCCTCACATAAAGTGCATTTTACACATTCTGAAACTTCATCTTGTAAGGCAATCCATTTATCTTCATTTAAATTGACCTGATCTATAGATTCACCATCAATCCCAGCATTTTCATCACTAACAACATTTAAGCCTGCAATTTGGGATTGACTTCTGGAAACCCAAACATCAATTCCCATTGCCTCTAAATATTGCAACCGAGTCAAATTATCCATCAAGAGCTATAAACCACTTTTCTATGGAATTAAAATAAAGTTGAGTGGTTTTTATCCACATCTATCCAAAAGACAAAAAAGTTATCCTTACACATTACCTTTTTGAGGGTGTTTCCTCAATTCAGGCGATTGTAATTTACTCAGTGCGTTAATATAGGCTTTAGCTGATGCAATGACTATATCAGTATCAGCACCTTGCCCATTGACAATTCTGCTGTTATTATCCAACCGAACTGTTACTTCACCTTGAGCATCGGTTCCATTTGTTAAACTATTAACAGAATATAGTTCTAATACAGCATTTGATTTAACCAGGCTCTCTATTGCTTTTAAACTTGCATCTACTGCACCACTTCCTTTTGCACTTCCTGTGAGTTCTTGCTCGTTTATTCTAAGCGTTACAGTTGAACAGGGTATTTCGCCTGTTTCCGAACATACTTTTAAGGCTATTAGTTTTATAGTCTCTTCGTCTGCAAAAGAACTGGCCTCAGAAATCAAAGCTTGTAAATCTTCATCAAAAATTTCATGTTTTTTATCCGCTAATTCTTTAAAGCGATAAAAAGTCTTATTTAAGTCTTCTTCACTGCTAAATTCGTGGCCAAGCTCCGTCATTCGACTCTTAAATGCATTGCGACCAGAATGCTTTCCCAGTACCATTCGATTAGCAGACCAACCCACATCTTCAGCTTTCATAATTTCATAAGTTTCAGGGTTTTTTAACACCCCATCCTGATGTATTCCTGATTCATGTGCAAAAGCATTAGCACCGACAATTGCTTTATTTGGTTGTACTGGAAAACCGGTAATTGACGAAACTAATTTGGAACAGTTTAAAATTTCTCGAGTATCCAATGTTGTTTGACATGAAAAAATATCTTGTCTTGTACGAATAGCCATCACAACTTCTTCTAATGAAGCATTACCAGCCCGCTCCCCCAATCCATTGATCGTACACTCAACTTGTCGCGCACCATTTAATACAGCAGAGAGTGAATTAGCTACAGCTAATCCCAAATCATTGTGACAATGCACAGAAAAAACAGCTTTATCCGAATTTGGAATTCTACTTATTAAATTAGAAATTGTCACTCCAAATTGTCCTGGCACACTATATCCAACTGTATCAGGAATATTAAGTGTTGTTGCTCCAGCATCAATCACAGCTTCTAAAATCCGACACAAAAAATCTTCTTCAGATCGTCCAGCATCTTCAGCAGAAAACTCAACATTATCTGTAAATTGTCGCGCTCTTTTCACCGCTCTTACAGCATATTCAATAACCTGCTCAGGCTCCATCTTCAACTTCATTTGCATATGAATTGGAGAAGTTGCAATAAAGGTATGAATTCGAGAACTGTTAGCACCTTTTAATGCTTCTCCAGCTCTATCTATATCTTTATCTAAAGCCCGCGAAAGCGCACAAACAGTACTGTCCTTTACTGTATTTGCAACAGCTTGAACAGCTTCAAAATCACCAAGACTTGCCACAGGAAAACCTGCTTCTATTATATCTACTTTCATTCGCTCAAGAGCCTTAGCAATTCTGACTTTTTCATCTCGAGTCATTGATGCACCAGGGCTTTGCTCGCCATCACGTAGTGTAGTATCAAAAATTATTAGTTTATCTTTCATGAGAACTCCATTCATGAAATATTCTCAACAGCTAAGCCGTTGAAATTAAAAAAAAGGGGTTGTATTTTGTATTGTCGTTGTAAAAGTTAATATGCCACTAGGGCAATAACTTTAAAGATAAACCAAGAATAGAAAACAAAGAGACACGCACAAATGATTCACCATGAAATGGTATTTGATAACTTTGTAGTGCTGAGGAATGAATCTTCATTTTTAAAACTATACTTCAATATTACAATTGATTCAAGTAACGTTTAAGTTTTTCTATTTTTTCTTTTTTTTCTTAATGTAAGTAAGGTAATAACCGGCCCTGAAATTGCGTAGCCTAGAGCTAAAACAAATAACATGCTTTGAGCTTGAGCCATAATAAAACCAATGGTTAACATAACACTAATTGCAACAACAAAAGGCACTTTATCTTTAAAATCTATTTCTTTAAAACTGGAATAACGAAAGTTACTTACCATTAACAAACCCGTGCTGATAGTAAGGATTAACACTAGATACTTAATAGATTCGACATCGTAATCGTATTCCAGACTAATCCAAAGCCCTCCTGCTAATATTGCAGCTGCTGCCGGACTGGGTAAACCTTGAAAATATCGCTTATCAGCAACTTCAACCTGAGTATTAAATCGGGCTAATCTTAATGC
>CAZZIX010000318.1:0-3182 GCA_964654345.1 uncultured Methylomarinum sp. | reverse complement strand
ATCTGCGTAAGCTCCGTCAAGCATTTAATCTGTTAAAAGTGAACAGAAAATTATATGTTTAAAATTAAGCTACGTCAACTTTAAATTTATTGGTCATTGCGTAGCAATATTGTAAAATAACATAATAAAGCTATTGACACCACCTAGTGTTTTTCAATAGCATGGGTGGTTGATTATCGGATTATAGACAATAGTATTATTGAGAATGGTAACAGAAAATGCGGTAAAAACTTTGGAATCTATTGATTTTGAAGAAATAAAAAAATTAACAGTGAAGGAATCTGAGGCTGTTGACAAATTAATTGTTAATGAATTAAGTTCAGATGTTCTGCTGATTAATCAGATGGGGCACTATATTATTAGTAGTGGAGGTAAAAGGCTGAGACCTATGTTGCTACTTTTGGTGGCAAAGGCATTAGGGAATATTAATAATCATCATCTGATTTTGGCCGCGGTTATTGAGTTTATTCATACGGCAACTTTGTTGCATGATGATGTTGTTGATGAATCCGACTTAAGGCGAGGGAAAAACACTGCGAATGCTGTATGGGGTAATGCTGCCAGTGTTTTGGTTGGTGATTATCTTTATTCTAGTGCATTTGAGATGATGGTTCGTACCAATAATATGCGTGTTATGGAAATTCTTTCCAAAACAACTACAGCGATTGCAGAAGGGGAGGTTTTGCAGCTTCTCAATTGTAATAATCCTGATACTACGAAAGAAAAGTATCTAGAAGTGATTGCCAGGAAAACGGCTATCTTGTTTAGTGCTGCTACTCGATTGGGTGCGGTAATTTCTAAATCTGATAAAGAGGTAGAGGATGCACTTGCTATTTATGGGCAGCAATTAGGTGTTGCTTTTCAATTAATTGATGATGCTTTGGACTATAAAGCGACAACAGAAGAGTTAGGGAAGAATTTAGGTGACGATTTAGCAGAGGGAAAACCTACTTTACCATTAATTTATGCTATTTCCCAAGGGTCTGAGAAGGAAGCTAATGTTATTATAGATGCTATCAGGCAGGGTTCTAGAGAGGCGTTTAGTGAAGTTTATAAAATAGTTTTGTCGACTAAAGCCATTGAGTATACGGAGCAATGTGCTAATGAGGCTGTTGAAAAAGCAATTGATGCTTTAAGTTGTTTGGAAGAGTCGGAATATAAAGATGCTCTTGTTTCGTTAGCTAGATTTTCAGTACAAAGGGATTATTAATTTAATAATGGTAAACGTCTTTTTCCGCTAGTTAAGAGATGGGAAAAAATTCTAATTTGCTTTTTTTCCTCCGTTCGCATAGTAATCATTATTACGTAGCTTGCTATGCATCCGGTGCTATACGAACGAAGATAAACAAAAAATATCAGAAATTGTTCCTGTATTATTCTACGGGCTTCCTGCTCTAGTGCATTGCTCTAAATACATGTCATCCGTAACCTACAATTTATTTATTTCTCATTCTTTAGTTTCTCAAATAACCCACCTGTTCGAACAATTTTTTTTTGTAATGCCTGGCTGAAAATAGAGTAAATAGATTGAATTTTTAGTTTGGTTTTGGCACGTGTAATTGCTGTATATATAAGTTCTTTACTTAAAATTGGACTCATTGTATTTGGTAAAATACAAAGACAATGGTCAAATTCTGAACCTTGGCTTTTATATATAGACATGGCAAAAACGGTTTCGTGTGCTGGAAGGCGATGGGGGAGAATCTTTTTTATACTACTGCCGTCAGGATGAGGAAAAAAAACGCCTAGGGTGGTTGTGTGTTCGTCTTGAAGGCAAATACCTATGTCGCCATTATAGAGTTGCATTTCGGGTTTGTTTTGGGTGACCATGATTGGGCGGCCAATATACCATTGACCAATTAATCTGATTTTATTTTGCCTGGCTAGAATTTTTTCTATCTTATTATTAATATCAATAACTCCGTTTTTTCCGTGGCGCGTGGCACAAAGTATTTGAAATTGGTTGAAAGTAGAAAAAATGGCCTTAAGCTCTGTATTTTTTTTTATTTGTTCTAGATAGGGTGTGTATTGTTCGATCACATAATCGGTTTGGTTTTTTTCATCAAGTAAGCTGATTTGTTGCTGGCCATTCTTGAGTATATTCCAGGCTTCTTCAAATAATTGAGAGTTAACAGCATTGGCAAATTCTTTTATTTCCCTTTGAAACCTAAATGATTTCTTAAGTTCTACTGTATGTTTTGGTAATGCGTTAGTTAGGTCGCACAGTACAGTGCCTGATTCAACCGATGCTAATTGGTCTTTGTCGCCAAGTAAAATAAATTTACTCCCGGGTTTTAATGAATCAACAAGTTTACTCATTAAGGCTAAATCGATCATAGATGCTTCGTCAACAATGACTATGTCATAGATGAGAGGATGTTTGGCATTATGTTTAAAATAGGGTGTGAGATGATGAGATGCTAATAAACGGTGTAAGGTCGTTGATGTGGTGGTTATTCGTTTTTTGATAGCTTCTGAGCAAGGAAGTGTTTTTTTGCTTAGATTTATTGATTCTTGCAGACGTTTTGCCGCTTTGCCTGTTGGGGCAGCTAATGCTATAAGCAAGGGTAATTCTTTTGTTTCGGCTATCTCTAGTAAGATGGCTAAAATTTTTACTATTGTTGTCGTTTTTCCTGTTCCTGGTCCACCTGTAATAATGCTAAAAGAATGGGTTATCGTTTTTTTTGCTGCTGCTTTTTGCCAGTCTATTTCTTCTGAATTTTGGGTAAAGTATTTGTTGAGTAAAGCAGATAACTCTATCTCAGAAGGAATAGGAGAGAGTAGCTCTTTGATTTGGTTGGCTAATCTATTTTCATAAAACCAGTAGCGATAAAAATATAGTCGGTCGTTCTCTGCGACTAAAGGTAATGGGCTTGAATGGTTTTTGGTTGCTAATCCAGAAGATTGAACAAGTAATTGTTCGGCTTGATTAATATATATACAGTTATGGCCTTGAGTTAGATGAGAAGACAATTTTGAAATTAAAAGTTGGAATTCTTTTTTTTTATTTTTTTTATGGGAAGAGTGTTGGAATAAGAATTGAGAGAGAGCTGAGTCAAGACGAGAAAATTGAGAGCTTTTATTCATATAATAAAACTTTATAGACTATAAATTTATAGAGTGTTTCTTAAATTTAGAACAATGAAGTTGGTCGTCGATTTCTAGCATTAGCAATTAGATTA
>CAZZIX010000317.1:0-3186 GCA_964654345.1 uncultured Methylomarinum sp. | reverse complement strand
ATCCAATCTCTGCGTTGAAACCCTTCGCAATAGCTTACTATTACGTACAGATTTCGCCTTGATCTTGAATATTTTGGCTCTCAATTTTCTCATCCACAATTAATAGAGATACCCATAACAAAAATTAAAAATCAGGATCCCATTCAACAATCATTTTATTGTTAGCCAGATCAATTTTTTTAATGACTTGTTCTTGCAAAAACGGGATTAATCGCTCTTCACCTTCTTTCTTTATAACCAGCACATCATTTGCACCCGTTTCAATCAGATGATCAACCTTGCCTAAACTAATACCAGACTCTGTTTCCACCTGCAAACCAACAAGATCTACCCAATAATATTCATCTTTTTCAGGCTTAGGTAGCTGACTTTTTTTAATAAAAATGTCCCAGCCATTATAGCTTGCCGCTTCATCTCGATCAGAAATCCCTGCTATGCTTGCAACAACTGATTTACCTTGCCGTTTTCCTTTAACAAGAGAAACCTCCTTTACCTCATTTTCTTTTTTAAGAACCCAAGGTGAATAATTTAGAATATTCTCTCTGGGAGAGGTTAATGAAAAGATTTTAACCCAGCCTTTTATCCCAAATACACCAGATATTTCACCAACCTTAATAAGTTCATTTTCTAACAAAGGTTTATGCAGTAGCGACTTCTTTATTTGTATCTTTAATTAAACGAGCAACGCGTTCAGAAGGCTGTGCTCCGACAGATTTCCAATAATCAACACGCACTTCATCTAAACGAAGTGTTTCTTCATTTCCACGCGCAAACGGGTTATAAAAACCTAATCGCTCAATATACCGTCCATCACGACTTTTTCTGCTGTCTGCTACAACAATATGATAAAACGGCTGATTTTTAGCGCCACCTCTTGCAAGACGAATAGTTACCATGTATTTACCTTAAAAAATTCATTTAAAACTTAATCCGCCTATTCTACGCGAATTTTTATAGATGTGAAGAACAAAATTAATTTTTTATATTCATCACAACAAAAATTATCTTCTCATTCCGCCCATATTACTCTTCATTCCTCTAACCATATTGGCCATATTACCTTTAGAAAATTTCTTCATCATCTTTTGCATCATTTTATGCTGCTTCAAAATTCTGTTTATATCTTGTAATTCCTGGCCACTTCCTGCTGCAATCCTTTTTTTACGACTGCCTTTTATTAAATCTGGATAGCGTCTCTCCTGGAGTGTCATAGAGTTAATTACACCTATCTGACGCGATATCATTTTATCATCAACCTGATCTTTCATATTCTGAGGAACGCCGCCCATACCAGGTAATTTATCCATCATCGCACCAAGACCGCCCATATTTTGCATTTGTAACAACTGATCTTTAAGATCATTCAAATCAAAGCTTTTACCTTTGCTTATCTTTCTTGCTAATTTATCAGCTTTTTTCTTATCTGCTTTCTGCTCAATTTCCTCAATCAGCGAGAGCATATCTCCCATGCCTAATATACGAGAGGCAATACGATCTGGATGAAAAGGCTCCAAGGCATCAGTTTTTTCACCAACACCTATAAATTTAATTGGCTTGCCTGTAATGTGTCTAATGGATAAAGCTGCACCACCACGAGCATCACCATCTGCTTTAGTTAAAACTACACCGGTTAGTGGCAATGCGTCATCAAATGCTTTTGCAGTATTAGCGGCATCCTGCCCTGTCATACTATCAACTACAAACAACGTTTCTACTGGATTAATTGCTGCATGTAATTGTTTGATTTCCAACATCATTTCATCATCAACATGCAGGCGACCAGCCGTGTCAACAATAACAACATCAAGAAATTGTTTTTTTGCCGCCTCAATTGCATTCACTGCAATATCTACAGGCTTTTGAGAATCATCACTTTCAAAAAATATCAAATCAAGGTCATCAGCCAGCATCTGCAACTGTTTAATCGCTGCAGGACGATAAACATCCGCACTAACGACACCGACTTTTTTCTTTTTATTTAATTTTAACCAGCGGCCTAATTTTGCCACCGTGGTGGTTTTACCCGCACCTTGAAGACCTGCCAATAAAATAATAGCGGGAGGATTAGCTTTGAGATTTAACTCTTCATTTGCCTCTCCCATTACGCTGACTAATTCAGCCTGAACCAACTTAATAAATGCTTGCCCTGGATTCAAGCTTGATTGTACTTTTTGACCTAACGCACCTTCTTTTACTTTATCAATAAAATCAGTTACAACTGGCAAGGCAACATCGGCTTCTAATAGAGCCATGCGGACTTCACGCAAAGCATCTTTAATATTGGTTTCGGTTAGTCGTCCTTGACCTTTTAAATTCTTAAGCGTACCACTTAAACGGTCGGTTAAATTATCAAACATATCTCTTCTGCAATTTTATTTTCAAGACAAGGCATTTGCCCTATGACTATTCAGCCAGTTATATTAACATATACTTTTGATTATTATCTATTAGCAAAACCATGATTTCTTCCATTCTTGGCATCCTATCTATATGTTGCTATTTAATCAGCACCCTCTTGCTTGCGATAGATATTATCAAAGAAAAATCACAATTCAAGTCCATATTGCTAGGCTGGGCCGCCGTTTTTTTGCACCTTGCATTTACAACAACAATATCCTTACAAAATTCCTATTTAGATTTTGGTTTTTTCAGTATTGCATCAATTATCGCCTCAATCATTGCTCTATTATTATTACTAGTTAACTTGAGTAAACCTATTGAGAAACTTGGGGTGGCTATATTTCCAATTGCAGCCTTAACGCTTTTTCTAACGCTCTATTTCCCTAACACCGAACAAGTCCTGCAAAATTACACTTGGCAGATGAGCACACATATACTCAGCTCAATTATCGCTTTTAGCCTATTAAATATTGCCGCCTTACAAGCTATCTTTCTTGCCATTCAGGAGCAACAATTAAGAAAACACCCACCCAGAAGAATCATTCTAACCTTACCTTCGTTACAAACAATGGAGTCACTGTTATTTCAGATGATAGGTACAGGCATTATTTTTCTTTCAGTTTCTTTAGTTAGTGGTTTTATTTTTATTGATGATTTATTTGCTCAGCATCTAGTGCATAAAACCGTACTTTCTATTCTGGCCTGGTTAATTTTTTCACTATTACTTTTTGGTCGCATCCGATATGGATGGAGGGGACAAACTGCTATACAGTGGACTTTGATTGG
>CAZZIX010000316.1:0-3188 GCA_964654345.1 uncultured Methylomarinum sp. | reverse complement strand
TATGTGTGGATGTAATTTCATTAAATGAAAATGTCTCCCGACGAGCCGTTGTATTTGAGATTATATTAGATCAAGATGGTTACCACACAAAGACGAATATTATTCGTGCAAGGATAAGAAGTCGTGGCAAACTCTCCTTTAAAGAAGTGGAAGGTTTTTTGCTCGAACCATTAAATTCAATTAGAAACGATGAAAGTTTATCTGAAAGTCTTAGATATTTTAAGGAAGTGGGTTTGCTTAGATTAAGACTTGCAGAAGAACGAAACATTGCGCGTTTCCACCGGACTGAAGTTAATGTGAAGCTTGGCCAGAGTGGCTTGGTTTTTAATCTATTAGATAATGTTAGAAATGAGGTTGAACTCTATAATGAACAATTTTCTTTGCTCTGTAACATAGCTGGAGCCAAGTTGTTGGCTGATAGAAGTGATATTTTTTCAAGGTTTATTCAGCCAATTTATAAAATACATCCTCCTCCATCCGATGAAAAAATAAAAGAATTTGAAAATGTAATTAGTCAATTGATTAAAGTGCATAAATTAAAAACAGAGTTTTGGCATTGGCGACAGATTGGCGATCAAACCTTATCAGATTATTTAAAAAAACTTCCTCAAATGGGGGCTGATAGTAGAATTTCACAGGCTATTCATCGGCAAGCCTTGTTAATAAATGCCAGGTCTTCTTTTTCAGAACAACCTGGCCAACATTATGGTGTGGGTGCAGATGTTTATGCGAGATTTTCTGCCCCAATGAGAGAAATTGTTGGTGTCTTTTTGCATAAAGAATTGATGGAAAAAATAATGGGTTGTGACTCAAATTGTTCAGAAGAGCAGGATGAGTTACTTAGGCAACAGATAATTCAAGCGGCCAATCGAGCAAAAGGAATTCAAAGACAATTAACTAATGAAGCAAATTTATTGGTTTTAGATCAAGTTTTTAGCATTGACTTTGAAAAAGAAGGAAATTTTTTACGCAAAGGAACAGTAATAGGGCTTGGGCGTGATAAGCTTTATATTTTACTTGATGATATATCAATTGAAATAAAATTATATATCCAGCCTTTGTCTACTCTCTGGAAGATACCACTAGAAATAGATATTGATCAACTATCGTTAATCAATAGTGAAAACGAAAAATGCTTGGTAAGTCTCGGAGATGAAGTGGACATATTTGTTGCTGATAAAGATCAAAATAAACATCGTTGGGTTTTTTCAATTGATCAACCTGAAAAAAGGCATTATTAAATTAGGATTATGAATAAACCTACAAAAATATATCTTATCTATTCTTCTATAGTAGAAGATAAATTGGAGATGGTTAGTCAGCATAAGTTCATTGTTGAACACGGGATCGAAATAAGAAATATAAAACTGGCAGAAATGTCTTCTATCCACATTCATGAAGGTTTAAATCATGCGTTACTATGGATTGAACAGAAAGATTATCCTCAGGCTCTGCAAATAGCTTATCAGAAAAAAATGTCACTTGGGTTTTTGCCCGTTAATGGTGATAAGCCATCGCAATTTATAAATAATTTAGGTCTGCCTGATAAATTTAATGATTGTCTGGAAGAAGCTTTGCATGAAGAACCTTTTCCTATGGATTTGATTGAATGCAATGGTGAAATTGTGATCAATGGCGTTAACCTGGAAAACCAGACAACAATGGCTGAGTTTGTCGGTGATAGTGACGAGTGCACAGGAATTAATAAAATTAAATTTCGGTTTAAACGATTTATACATGCATTTTCATTGACTCCTCATCCCGTCACTTTTGTCACAGGAAAAGGAAAAACCATTTCAACGGCTATTACTGGGATGGTGTTATTAGATTTTCATAAACAAGGCGCGTTATTAAATCAGTTTAAAGATTCTATTTCATTACGGGATCATCGCATTTCTGTCGCATTGTTTGCTCCACAATCTATTTTGTCATATTTACATTTAACATCATCAGGTTATATATCATCTAACAAGAAGGAATTATCCCAACAAGTAGGCTATATTCGAACTGAATCATTAGCGATTAAAACATCAGTTGAAACTCATTATTTGGTGAATAATAAACCATTAACGACCAAAGAGTTAGCCCTTAAAACGCTGAGTGATGGTCTTTTTGTTAATGCAGGGGAAGCATTTAGAGAAAGGCAGCAATTTACAGATGACAAGGAAAATATCAGTTGTGAACAGTTACCTCAGCAAGAAGACAGGGTTAAATATTTAAGTGAAACTTTACCCTTTTTCCCTCATGCAGTGGAGTCAGATTTTAAAGAACTATTTCTTAATTTAAAAGATGGTGCCAGCATGAACAGTACCTATATTTTATTAATGGTACTGAGTTCATTATTAGCAACTTTAGGGTTATTTCTCAACAGTCCTTCTATCGTCATTGGAGCAATGGTCTTGGCACCATTAATGTCTCCAATTATTTCCGCATCAATGGGGATGTTGCGTTCAAATACGGAATTAAGTAAGCAAGCATTTTTAACTTTATTTGTGGGAATGTTCACAGCTCTATCGTTATCTGCGTTGATGGCTTATTTATTACCTTTTCAAGAATTGACTAACGAAATAGAAGGTCGCCTGCATCCTTCTACATTAGATTTGTTAGTCGCTGTATTGTCAGGGGTAGCAGGAGCATTTGCTAATGTGAAAGAAAATGTTGCCAAGAGTTTGCCAGGGGTTGCAATAGCGGTGGCATTAGTCCCTCCTTTATGTGTATCAGGGATTGGTATTGGCTGGTTAAATTATGAAGTTTTCTACGGCGCCATGCTACTCTTTTTAACCAATTTAACCGGTATCATTATGGCTGCCGGTATATCATTTATGATTTTGGGTTTCGCACCCTTTTCAAGAGCAAAAAAAGGGATATTTATTTCATTTCTTTTAGTAGCTATTATTTCTGTTCCTTTAATTCTTTCTTTTGAGAATATGCAAAAAATGGCTGAAGTTAAAAAACAATTGCGCAGCCAAAACTATGAAATTTCAGGGCATGTATTACAATTACGCAATATTAAATTACGGGTAGGAACTCCTTTAAGAATAAGCGCTGACTTATTAAGCACACAGATGCTTGATGCTAAAGTACTTACACAGTTTGAACAATTTTTATCTGATCAGTTGAAACAACCAGTGAAAGTAAATTTTTCAGTTCATATGGTGACAGGAGATAATTTCTAATTTGTCCTAAGG
>CAZZIX010000315.1:0-3199 GCA_964654345.1 uncultured Methylomarinum sp. | reverse complement strand
TTTTCTATCTCTTTGATTTCATCCATCTCTTTTATCTCATCAACTGTATCTGTTTCTTCAGCCTCATTAAGATTATCTGTATTTTCTTCTATTTCATCAGCTGAATCTATAGGTTTATTCAATTCTAATTCTATCTCTTTCGGATGATTTTTCAAAGTATGTACTGCATTAATGAAGTCTGTTGCTACAGCCTGATCTTCAACATAAAGACGATATAAGACACTATGATTATCACCTCTAATAGTTACAATTTTCCACTCACTTTTTTCATGTAAATCAATTTTTTGAATATTATCAAAATGAATATAAGTTGGTGTATACCTTACCCCACTGACAACCTTAAAATAATCAGGTTTAATTTCCACATGTTTAACAGCATGGTTAGGTGATTGATAACTTAGTGTTTCTTTAAGAACATTTATTGTTCTTGAAATATCTGGAAACTCTTGAGGCTCATACGGGATATGAGTTGAAGAACATCCCATAAAAATAAGACACTAAAATAAACAAGTGTTTTTATATTCATAATTTTCCCAATAATGTTTGTTTATACGGCATTTTGCATATCAATAACACAATGCTCAGAACTCCGATTTTTTTGAGCACCATCATTTCTCAACGTATTTATACGATCCAAATAAGCATCATCAATATCGTCTGTTATATATTCCTTATTAAAACAAGAGGTATCAAAATGTTTAATATTAACATTACCTTTTTGCACAGCATCTATCAAATCTTCTAGATTCTGATAAATCATTTTATCTGCACCAATCGCCACCCCTACTTCTTCTTCAGTTCGATTATGAGCAATGAGTTCTTCCACTGAAGGCATATCAATACCGTAAACATTAGGGTATCTAACAGGAGGTGCTGCTGAGGCAAAATAAACTTTTTTTGCCCCCGCATCTCTAGCCATTTGAATAATCTGCTCAGACGTTGTACCTCTGACAATTGAATCATCAACTAATAAAACGTTTTTTCCTTCAAACTCTAAGTCAATCGCATTTAGCTTTTGCTTAACAGATTTTTTCCGCATTTGCTGGCCTGGCATAATAAAGGTTCTACCTATGTATCGGTTTTTCATAAAACCTTCTCTAAATTTAACACCCAGTTTATAAGCCATTTGTAAAGCCGATGTTCTACTAGTATCTGGGATAGGAATAACCACATCAATATCATGATCTGGCCACTCCTTCAGTACTTTAGCAGCTAGCTTCTCACCCATCCGCAATCTAGCTTTATAAACTGAAATGTCATCAAGAATCGAATCTGATCTCGCAAAATAAACATATTCAAAAATACAGGGACAATGATCTACAACATCTGAACATTGTTTGGCATGAAATTTACCTGTTAGTTCAATAAAAACTGCTTCACCTGGTTTTATATCTCGGGTTAATTCAAAATCTAACACCTTAAGTGCTACATTTTCAGAAGCAACCATATAGTCAGAACCTTCCTCTGTTTTTCTTTCTCCAAAGACCATCGGTCTAATTCCATGAGGGTCTCTAAAAGCTAAAACGCCAAAACCTGCAATCATAACTACCGCCGCATACGCCCCTTTGCAGCGCTTATGTACCGCTGACACAGCTTGAAACACATCATCAGCGTCTATTCGTAACTTGCCTAATTGTTGTAATTCATGAGCAAAAACATTCAACAAAATTTCAGAGTCAGAATCTGTATTGATATGCCTTTGGTCATCCTTAAACAATTGCTTCTTTAATTCTTCGATATTCGTTAAGTTTCCATTATGAGCTAGGGTCAAGCCATAGGGAGAATTAACATAAAAAGGCTGGGCTTCAGAAGAACTAGAACAACCTGCTGTTGGATAGCGTACATGAGCAATACCCATCGTACCTTTCAACTTCATCATTTGTTCATTTGAAAAAACATCCCTTGTTAGACCATTATCTTTACGCAAGTAAAACCGACCTTCATCGCAAGTAACAATGCCAGCAGCATCTTGACCACGATGTTGTAAAACAGTGAGCGCATCATACAGATCCTGATTTACATTATGATGAGAAACAATACCAGCAATACCACACATGTTTATAAAATCCTGATTAAAAATTCATATAATCCGTCACACCTGACGGGAGATGGTTACGAAACCAAACAGCTAATGATTGAAAAGGGGGAATTAAAGTTGATTCTTTCCACCACGCATCTTCTGGTAATGGCGTTAGTCCTGCTAACATGACAGCAATGGATATAACCACAAGCCCTCGTCCAATTCCAAAAATCATCCCTGCAAACCTATCAGAACCCGTTAATCCTGTCTTTTTTACCAGCTCGCTTAGCAGGTAGTTAACCAAAGCCCCTAAAATCAGAGTGATTATAAATAAAATGCCAAATGCAGCTGAAATTCTTAAAGAAGGAACACTGATGAATACTTCCAGAAAATGGGAAAACTCTTGACTGAAAGTCAATCCCACCCAAATAGCAAAAACCCAAATAATTAATGAAAAGGCCTCTTTAATAAATCCTCTAAAAAGCCCAATAATTGAAGAAATAAGTATCACTCCAATAATGCTGTAGTCTATCCAGATCATATTTTCAATAACCTCATGTGAGCAACATTTTATAAAGCACTAATCTATGCAACTCAAACCCTAAAAAATCAGAACAATACCATCGCTACTAAACGTTATTCAGTTGAAAAAATAAGAATACCTTTCAACCCGTTTAACTTTTGTATTTTTTGCTTCATACCCTCTGCTCTTTTTTTATTAAGCTCGGGACCAACCCTGACTCTATGCAATACTCCGTTTTCACTTGAAATACTTTTGATTGTCACGGGAAAACCTTGTTGTCTTATCTTATCTCGAAATGAAATTGCGTTATTTTCTTCGCCAAAAATACCCACTTGGACAAACCAACGACCCATTTCAGTTTTTGCTTGCTGCTTAATCGTCTCCGGAAAACTAACATTTTCAATACTAGTCGATGAATAGTCAGAATTATACTCCTTAGAAATTTTTGGTTGATCCGGTATTGTTAGTTCACTTATCATTTTACCACTTTCATCAATAGGATCATCAAAGATCATAGGCACAAATATTGCCGCTAATGCTGTAATGACAACAGCCCCTACTAATCGTTGTTTTAAATCTTGATCCATACTAAACCTCAATTAAGCACATATTTTGCCGAAATAAATCAATAATAGAATTATAAACCAGAAATTATT
>CAZZIX010000314.1:0-3206 GCA_964654345.1 uncultured Methylomarinum sp. | reverse complement strand
ATATTTTATTAAAAGCACCTCCCGCCTCAGGAAAGTCACGCGCTTTAATGTTTTTAGCATTGGATAAGCTGTATGAGCAAGGTGTTAAAAAAGTCATTGTGGCAGTCCCTGAACGCTCAATTGGTAGTTCCTTTGCCTCTTCCGATTTAAGCAGTTATGGTTTTTTTGCTGATTGGGAAGTTGAGCATCAATATAACCTGTGTACGGCGGGTGGTGATAAAAGTAAGGTGAGTGCTTTTGTCTCTTTTATGGAAGATTCCAGTGCTACCATTTTGGTGTGTACACATGCCACGTTGCGCTTTGCCTTTAATGCGGTGGATGAAAGCCAGTTTAATGATTGTTTAATTGCGATTGATGAATTTCATCATGTATCGGCCGATGCAGATAACCGTTTGGGTGAGGTCATGCGCTCGATTATGTCGAATACATCAGCGCATATTATTGCTATGACTGGTTCGTATTTTAGGGGGGACAGTGTGCCTGTTTTATTACCCGAAGAAGAGGCAAAATTCACTAAGGTTATCTATAACTATTATCAACAGTTGAATGGGTATAAATATTTAAAAACGCTGGGTATTGGCTATAAGTTTTATCAAAGAAGCTATTTAACTGCAATTGATGAAGCCCTAAATACGGACTTAAAAACGATTTTACACATCCCTAATGTGAATGCGGGTGAATCTACCAAAGATAAGTATAAAGAGGTTGATAGTATTCTGGATATTATCGGCAATGTTGAGTTTCAAGATGAAGAAACGGGCTTGCTTCATGTAAAGCGTAGCAGTGATGGCAAAATTATTAAAGTCGCTGATTTAGTCAATGATAACCCGAAAGACAGGGATAAAGTCTCGGCTTATTTGCGAGATATGAATGATGTTGATGATCTGGATTTAATCATTGCCTTAGGCATGGCGAAAGAGGGATTTGATTGGCCTTATTGTGAACATGCTTTAACGGTGGGGTATCGGGGTTCTTTAACTGAAATTATCCAGATTATTGGACGTGCCACGCGTGATAGTTCTAATAAAACGCACTCACAATTTACAAATTTAATCGCTCAGCCCGATGCTGAAAATGATGATGTAAAGCTCTCTGTTAATAATATGCTCAAGGCGATTAGTGCATCATTATTAATGGAACAGGTTTTAGCGCCTAATTTTGTATTTAGAACCAGAAAATTTCCAGATGAAGAGAATGAAGTGGGTGTCATTAAAATTGAGGGTTTTAAAGAACCGAGCACAGATAAGGTCAGAAAAATTATTGAAGCGGACTTGAATGATTTAAAAGCCAGAATATTGCAGGATGAACAATTATTAAAAGCCTTGCCAGGTGATGTGATTGACCCTGAAGTGATTAATAAAGTGTTAATTCCTAAAATTATTCAGAGTAAATACCCTGATTTAACGGAAGAAGAAATTGAAGAAGTTCGACAGCATGTGGTGGTGGATTCTGCGATTAAAAATGGTGAGGTTAAAGAGGTTGGAGATAAGAAGTTTATAAGAATGGCAGGTAAGTTTGTTAATATTGACGATTTACATATTGATCTGATTGATAAGGTAAATCCCTTTCAAAAAGCTTTTGAAGTGTTGTCTAAAAATGTCACGGCTAATCTGCTTAAAACCATTCAAGATACTATTGATGCAGGGCGTATTGAGATGACAGATGAAGAAGCCGTTATTTTATATCGTGATAAAATTCCGTTATTTATGAATAAGTTTGGACGTGAGCCAAATTTAAACTCAAGTGATTCACACGAAAAACGATTGGCTGAAGCGATTGTTTATTTAAGAAATAAACGCCGTGACCAAAAGCACTAGCTAATGATTAATTTTGAAAAAGAGTTGCAAGCGATACTTACTGATGATCCGTTGGATATTTTAAAGGTCAAGCCCAAGGTTTCCTCCGTTATTAGCTCTGATAATCGTCTTAAAGCATCATTTGAAGAAATCAATCAATTTATTGATGCACAAGGGCATGAGCCAGAGAAAAGCCGTGATATTAATGAGAGAAGATTGTTTAGCCGTTTACAAAGTTTTAAGGAAAGTCCCGAAAAAGCAGCCCTATTATTAGAGCTGGATAGGCATAAATTACTGGAAGGTGTTGAAGCTCCTGAACCCTTTATTATTGAATCAGTTGATGATGTGCTTGATGCTGATCCGCTTGGGTTGTTGGGGGATATTAATAAAGCGGATGAATCCGATATTTTTGATCTAAAAAACCTACCTTCAAAATCAAGGGCTTTAACTGATTTCATGGCTAAGCGTAAGCCTTGTAAGGACTTTGAAAAATATGAAGAGCAGTTTATCACTGTTCAAAAAGAGATTAAAGAGAGTAAAAGAAAACTCACACATTTCACTGATAAAGGTGAGGCTATTGTAGAGAATAATTACTATATTTTAGGGGGTATTCTTTTATATCTTGAAGGCATTTATTTTGATTCTGAAGAAAAAACAGTCAACGGAAAACGTCATAGAAAAGACGGTAGAACACGCTGTATTTTTGAGAATGGTACAGAATCAAATATGCTGTATCGCTCATTAGCTAAGGCGCTTTATCACGGCGGTAAAATAGTCAGCCAAACAGAAAAACACATAAACTCAGAGTTTCAAAAAAAATTAGGGATAGCCAAGAAAGAGGATGAGTTGGCAGGATATATTTATATTTTAAAGTCATTAAGTGAAAATGCAGAAATCCAAAATCTTCAGCATTTGTATAAAATTGGCTTTTCTACAACAGCTGTTGGAAAGCGCATAGCTGATGCAGAAAATGAGCCAACTTATTTAATGTCAGCTGTTAAAACCATGGCGGTATTTGATGCTTATAATATGACCACCCAGAAATTTGAAAAACTGATACACCGTTTTTTTTCTGAAGTTTGTGTTGATTTAAAAGTAGCTGATAATAAAGGTAAAATACACCAACCCCGCGAATGGTTTATTGTGCCTTACGATGTAATTATTCAGGCCATTAATTTAATTGCAAATGAGCAGATTGTTCATTATCGTTATGATGCTCAGTTGAAAGCAATTGTTAAAAGAGAGTAGTTTTTTATGGGTTACCAACCACCCTATACGATTACCCCCAGTATTTTACATTTAATCGCTGAGATTAGTGAAAACTTGGGGCGTTTGTCTGTTGTGCTGGAACGTAAATCAAATTTACGTTTACACCGAATCAATCGTATTCGTACTATTCAAGGTTCATTA
>CAZZIX010000313.1:0-3214 GCA_964654345.1 uncultured Methylomarinum sp. | reverse complement strand
TCTTCACAAAGACTATAATCAGTAATCAATTGATATTCTTCGCCTGGTGATAGCTCTACTATATCTGCCGCTGCATTTGCGATTTCAACACAGACAAAACGCTTATAATCCTCTTTTTCCAAATCGACTATTTCTTGAGAGCCTTTTTCCCAGGGATTCCATACCACAACATTTTTATTACCTAAAGATACAATTTTTATTTTTCGATTAAAAACAGGGTCTTTTATGGTTAAATCGTGATCTACATCAACATGAATACGATCTGTTTCTTTGGATAATTTAATTGCTCCTATCTGACAAACTTTAATAAAATCCTGGGATTTATCTAAATACTCTGTCTTTTCTAATCCTAACACTTCAACCTGAGCAGCATCACCTACATTAAAATAAGTATGTAGTGCTTCTGTCATAATAAAAGCTTCGTTTCCAGTATTTTTAGTTAGCAACTCTAACGTAAGCGACTCGCCAATATAAATTTCTAAGGATAAATGAAATTGATAAGGCCACATTCCTCTTGTTTCATCA
This sequence comes from uncultured Methylomarinum sp., assembly GCA_964654345.1. Lineage (GTDB taxonomy): Bacteria > Pseudomonadota > Gammaproteobacteria > Methylococcales > Methylomonadaceae > QPIN01. The sequence continues at coordinate 2,689 of CAZZIX010000313.1, read as the reverse complement.
GTATCAACAAATTCAAGCTTTATTTTTGTATCCCCATTTTTTATCTTTTCAGCAGATACAACTGACCAAAAATGATCTCGTACAAAACCATGGTTTGGTAACTTTACTTTTACAGTCGTCTCCGGAGCTGGAGCAGCACCGAACCAGGGCCAACAAATTGGAATCCCACCTTTGATTGATTTTCCATTTTGAAAAAAAGCATTGTCACTGGTAAACATAAAATCTTCAGTTTCATCAACAGGCTTATAGGATAAAACCTGCCCTGCATAAATAGAAATTAATGCAGAGGCTTTTTTATTATTAACCTGAATAAATGGCAACCCCCCCTTTCCCTCTACGAAAACAAGCTCATTTTCAATGCCAAAATCAGCATTTAATTTATTAATATTTACAGTATCTTTCAATGTCTTTGTATTTAGTTAATTTAGATAAATTAAAAATTAAACTTAGCGACCTTCATAGTCACTTTCCATCACTGTTAAAGTAGGTTTATAAATTTGTTTTTTTGCCATTCTTAATTGGTATATTTCGTTCATTTGCCTCATCTCACTAAAACGAACATTTAAATCTTTAAGAATCCCTGTCTCTAATGTATAAATACAACCATGAACAGATAACTCACTATTATTACGCCACGCCCTTTGAACAACCGTTGTATGGCAAATATTTTTTACTTGCTCGATGACATTAAGCTCACACAAGCGATTAAGTCGCTCAGTCATATCACTAATCGACAATAACTCTTCTTCATTATTTTGATGTACCCTTTTAATATGGCACAACCAATTATCAATAAGACCATGCTCAGTTGATTGCATTGAAGCTTGAACCCCCCCACAACCATAATGTCCGCAAACAATAATATGCTTTACTTTTAATACTTCTACCGCATATTGGATAACTGATAAGCAATTTAAATCGGTGGGCACCACCACATTGGCAATATTTCGGTGAACAAATAATTCCCCTGGCTGTAAACCCACTAATTGCTCTGCAACCACACGACTATCCGAGCAACCTATCCACAAATATTCAGGTGTTTGTTGTTTAGATAAATCTGAAAAAAAAGAAGGTTTATGCTTCTTTATTCTTTTAGCCCAGGCAACATTATTATCATATATTCTTTTTAACTGACTCATTGCTGACTCTTCTTATTATAATTTAGTGATTTGGCGTATTTTAAAGTTATAAATACAATATATTTATTCTAGTACAAATATGAGTATATGATTGTGATTATCATTTACAATTTCAATCCTTACTTAATAATAAAGTGTTAATCAAACAGTCATCGGCTTAAAAACCATCATAACCCTGCTTTAACGGCAAGTGTTAAAATAAAATCAGTTTCTATCACAAGTTTATTTAAGCGTTGGATGTTATTCGAAACTTCCCCTTTCACGCGCCAAGCAAAAGGTGTCATTTGAAGTAAAGCCATCCTTTGTTCCTGATTAGGCTGTATTTTATAGCTGATCCGTTGATTATCAACCTGCTTAAATGATTTTGGTAATTTAATGTTAATATCATGCTCATTTACTTTTTTGTAAATAAATTCTTTTAACTGCCATAAATGTCGTGGCCCAGGCGTGACTAATAATAAAAATCCATTGGTTTTTAATATACGTTCAACTTCCACATCATTTGAAGGAGCATAAATTCTCATCACTAAGTCAAAATAATCATTGGCATAAGGTAAACGCTTATTACTAGCAACAATAAAACGGGCATTTTCTTGTTTTTTAGCCGCTGCCAAAATTGCATTTTTTGCAATATCTATACCATGCAAATCAAAATCATTAATTCCACCCAGCCTCAAAGCTTCAATTTGACGGCAATAATAGCCTTCACCACAGCCCATATCTAATATTCGCATTAAACCTTTAGTTTTATGCTTTTCAATCATTGATACAACGGCTTTAGCCATCGGCTGATAAAAGCCATCTTCAAGAAAATTCCGTCTAGCCCTCATCATCGCACGACTATCTCCCGGTTCTTTAGATTTCTTATGTTGAGCGGGTAATAAGTTAAGATAACCTTCCTTAGCTAAATCAAAGTGATGCTTATTTTTACAATAGTATCCTTTAGAGGGCAAATGCTGTATGAGAGGAACTTGGCAAACTGGGCAAATATAGGGCATTAATTAATAAATTTAGTGATTTTTACTTCACGTAAAAATAGAAAAAAGGACATTCAAGAGAATATCTTATCATTTTAGTACACTCTATAATGCCCTACCCTTTAATAATTTTTGGTGCAAAACCAGAAGCTACGCACTACAAAGGTGCATTCAGTGAAAATAGCTATTGCTTAGTTATTTAAATAACAAGAAAATATCAATAAAAACCCATAGTTCTACAGAATCCTCTTTAGCTCTTTTACAAATAGAATTGGCACGACACATGCTAAGGCAATGTATAATCTAATATTATCTATAGTCACGCAGGATGGGAATGAGTACAAAACAAACACTGGTTGTTATCGGAAATGGAATGGTTGGACATAATTTTCTGGTCAACTTAATGGCAGGTGAAAATAAAGATCAATATGAAGTTATCACCTTTTGTGAAGAACCTAGAGCTGCTTATGACAGATTACATTTAACTGATTTTTTTGCAGGTAAATCAGCCGATGACTTAACCATGGTTGAGGATGGTTTTTTTGAAAATAACGGAATCACTATTCATATTGG
>CAZZIX010000312.1:0-3233 GCA_964654345.1 uncultured Methylomarinum sp. | reverse complement strand
TATTGGGGTAATCATGAGCAGAGAAAACTAACAAACTGATCACCAAAATCTAGTCCTATATTAAAACTTAGATAGCCCTGTCCTTTGAGCATGGGGCTTAAATTCCTGCTGTCACAGATGAAAAAAATGTCAGCTAATTCACTGTGGAGACGGGACTTTAGTCCCGTATTTGGAGGGGCTAAAGTCCCTCCAAATATTTTCAATTATCAACCTGTGGTTTGTATATAGCCATGATAAAAAATTGCCTAAGCCGTAACTTACAAATCAATAAACTGGATGTACGATAGTGTTTTCACTTTTCCACCGAGCTTTGGGTAAAGCACCTAACCCTTTATAAATTATAACCATTGTTATTCCCACAACAATATAAAAAACTTATATTGCACTATTTATTTTATGGTTTTTAAGGCATAATTAGAATATCCTGTTCTTTTAATTTTCAACGTTACGTTATCATGATAGAACCCGTTGCTCTAAAAGACTTTTTTATCACTTTTTTTTCATCTGCAATGATTATTATGGCGGGTGCTAGTTACGCATTATTATTTACCTGGTCTAAAGTCAACCCTAATATAAGCATTAAAATTTCAGCTTATGTTTCTTATCTAATTCTACTCGTCTCTGTTTATCAATTAACGCTTGCTGCTAATTTAATTGGCTATTGGCGGATAATTTCCTATCTCATGGTCATCGGTTATTTTTTTGCACCTATTGGTATTTGGCATTTATGCAAAGAAACACATGATGATCCAAATTCAACCTCTTCTTTGGAGAAAAAAAATGAGTGATATACCTCAATGGGCTTCTGAGTCCTTTTGGAAAAAAATGGCTGTGTGGGTGACTGCTGGTTCTTTTTTGATTCTCGTTGTTTTAACTTTTGATACTTTAAAGCAGACAACTGCTGGATCCGAAAGAGTACCCGCCTATTCAGTTATCAATAAAAAAATTGATTATCAGTTTGATAAAAAGTTAAGAAAATTTATGCCCATCATTGGTGGAGAGGAATTGCTATTTGGGCAAACGTTTACCGAAGAACAAGCCGAGCAACTGGTTACATTAGGTAAAAAAACAACACAGTCTAAAAATTGTATGAATTGTCATACCTTGTTAGGAAATGGTGCTTATTATGCTCCAGATTTAACTAAAGCCTGGTTAGATCAAGGCTGGTTAACTGTCGAGTTACGTGAAGAACAAATGCTTAAATTCCTATTGGATCCAGAAAAAAATGCCCGTACTTTTGGTACTGGGCGAAAAATGCCTAATCTTGGTATTACTGAAGAAGAAGCAAAAGGCATAGTTGCTTTCTTAAAGTGGATGTCAAGCATTGATACTAATGGCTTCCCTTATAACTTTACCACTATTTATGCAGAGGATGATTGATTATGAGCACTAATACCGAAGATGTAAAACAAGGCTTATCTTCATCATTACTAGATAAGTTAGCCACGTTTAAATTATGGGCGAAAGTGGATGACAGCACCTTAAATGGTGGACAAAAGTTAGCCGTAAAATATTTTATGGGTGCAGTAATATTATTTATCTTCCAAATAATATTTGGATTATTATGCGCTGCACAATTTATCTACCCCAACTTTCTGTATGAATTCTTAGACTTCAGTGTTAATCGCATGGTACATATTAATGCCATGATTTTATGGATGCTTTATGGGTTTATCGGCTGTACCTATTGGCTATTAGAAGATGAAAGTGGTACTGAAATTGTTGGTCTAAAATACGGTGTTTTTGGTTTTTGGCTATTTAGTGCCGCTATCACTATCGTGGTTCTGGTTTATTTACTGATTCAAACTGGGCCGGGTAACGACACCAGTTTATGGTTGATTAATGAAGGCCGTGAGTATATTGAGGCTCCTCGCTGGGCAGATATTGGCATTGTCATTGTGATGCTAATTTTCTTTTACAACGTAGTCATGACCTTTAGTAAAGGAAAGTGGTCTGGTATCTCTGGTGTATTAACGCTGGATTTAATCGCTTTAGCAGGTTTATATCTGGCAGGCATGTTTTATATGACTAACATCACTCATGAGCAATTTTGGTGGTGGTGGGTTATTCATCTATGGGTTGAAGCCACATGGGAGGTGTTGGTCGGTGTAATTATGGCCTGGTCACTAATGAAAATATTAGGCGTGAGACGTGTCATTGTCCAAACCTGGTTGTATATAGAAGTCGCTTTAATGTTTGGCTCAGGGATTTTAGGTTTGGGGCATCATTATTTTTGGATTGGCACCCCTGAATATTGGCTAACTATCGGTGGATTTTTCTCAGCATTAGAACCTATTCCTCTAGTCGCTATGGTGGTACATGCTGTTTATGACTCAGGTGAACGTTCATTTAAAAATATGAATCATCCAGCAATGGCATGGTTGATTGCCCACGCATTTGGTAACTTTTTTGGTGCAGGAGTATGGGGGTTTATGCACACTTTGCCACAAATAAATTTATATACACATGGTACACAATGGTCAGCCTCTCATGGTCATTTTGCTTTTTTTGGTGCTTATGCCACGATTAATATCGCTTTTTTCTATATTGCAATTCAGCATTGGCGCGGCAGCGTCTGGATGGGTGCAGGAATACCTAATGACTGGCGATGGAAATGGTCACTTATCCTTTTAAATGCAGGTGTAGTCGGTATGACCATTGCGTTATTAATTGCAGGCTATGAACAGTCATTTATAGAGCGTGCAGTGGGTGGATCGACATGGGCTGGTTATTTTGACGCACAATCCCACCCCTCATTTATCAGCTCTATGAACTGGCGGATGTTTTTTGGATGGGTAACGGCCGCTGGCTTGGGTTTACTGGTGTGGGATTTACTGACCATTGGTAAAGGTGAGACACGAAAGGCTGAAGTTATTGCTCATGAAGAGTGATAATGTTTTTTTGAGTTAATTTTTGTTCTGTTTATCAGGTTTTGATGTAAAAACAATTTCTGATAAACAGCCTCCTCAATTTTTCAATTAAAAATTCCATCTCATTCAATTGATTATTTAAAGCTCTTTTTTACTTCATACTAAGTTTCCTTAAGCATTGTAGTGACAGTAATTATTACTCACCCTTTTTATCTTTAAATAAATAATATGCTTAATTAAGAAATGATAATTCTCATTGGTAAGTATTTTTTTTTTGGTAAACTGAATAGTTTTTCACCATAAAAAGCTTAGGAGAATTATTAGTGGCATCTCATCGCGTCAGTTTTACTTACCTTTCCCAAG
>CAZZIX010000311.1:0-3248 GCA_964654345.1 uncultured Methylomarinum sp. | reverse complement strand
CACAGACACAGACACAGACACAGACACAGACACAGACACAGACACAGACACAGATGCCGACGGAGATGCAGATGATTTAAAAGTTGATGAATCAAATGGATTGAATACCACTGATTCAGGAACTCTTCATATTAATGGAGGGATTCCTCAAGCCGTTGAATTATCGGCTTCTGGCGCAACGTGGGATTCAGCAACTAATACGCTGACTGGTTTTGATGATGAAGGAAATAGTATTTATACTATTGTTGTTGATGATCAAGGTGAATATACCTTTACTTTATTATCAGCACTGGATCATCCACCAGGAGAGGGAGAAAACAATACAATTGTTTTTGATATTGAAGCTACATTAACCAATGATTCTGGAGAGTCAGCTCAAACATCATTTGATGTCACTGTTTTTGATGATGGCCCTGCTATTTTTGCACCCGATAATGCACAGATAGGGAGCCAATTGTTTTCTTATGATCTTGGTCTTGATGGATTAGGTGAAGTTGCTTTGGAAATCCCAACAGTAACAACTGCTGATGGAGACCCTGCTACGTTAGAATCACTAGGAAGACCTTTGTCTTTTGAAGTTACAGATACTAATGATGATGGACTACAAGAATTACATATTTTTGTAGATAATGGTGCCACCGGATGGACACCTGATGAAACTGATCCGGCTATGCAAGATATTGATGTGCTTAGCATACTCCCTTTTTCATCATCGGGTGATACAGGCGCCTATACTTTACTATTAAATGATTTTATTGATTTACCCGTTGAAGATGGCGTACAACAAACTCTAGATCTAAGTTTTGGGGTTTCAGCAACAGATGGTGATGGTGATGTAGTAACGGGTACTGTTCATGTATCATTTAGTGGTCAAGGAACGATAGTTACTTTTGAGCATACTGATGCAGGGGATTCAACTGATTTTTAGGTGAATAAGACAGATACTTATTTTCACTTTGTTATGTTTAATCATAGATGTCAATAAAGTAAAACAAAAAGGATGTAATTAAAAGTAAAGAATGAGTAGGTTGGGCTAACAGCTCTATCGTTAACCCAACATCTTTAGCCAAAGTAGTAGTGTTGCATTGCCAAAGAGAAGGCAGCCAACCAACAAATTTTTGGTTACCTTACTTTTTTTTAATTGCACTCAAACAAAAAACCGCCTTTAGTAGACCTAAAGACGGTTTTTTTGTTTATACAGATAAGATAAGTCAAAATTGTTAATTTTTTATAAAAGTGAAATTTCATTAGATGCAAGATTTACTCAATAAATATATTTTTACACCGGGTCCAGTAAGAATGTATGAAGAAACCTTACAGTTAGGTTCAGTCCAAACACCCTATTTTAGGAATGAGGAGTTTTCAGAAGTCATTTTAGAATGTGAACAAGACTTGTTGCAATTATTGAATGCCCCAAAAGCTAGTCGAGTTGTTTTTTTAACAGCATCTGGTACAGCAGGTATGGAAGCAACTGTTCAAAATTTACTTAATAAAAACGATAAAACCATTGTGATTAATGGAGGAGGGTTTGGTCAACGATTTGTAGAGCTGTGCAAACTGCATAATATTAAGCATTTAAACCATAAATTAACAGGTGACGATCTATCTAATACAACCCCACTCAACAATTATAGCAGCGCAACAACACTATTGATTAATGCCCATGAGACAAGTATCGGTCTCTTATATAATATGGAGAGAGTTGGGGCGTTTTGTAAAAATAACAAAATATTAAATATTGTAGATGCTATTAGCTTATTTGTAACGGATGAACTTGATATGCAAAAACAAAATATTGATGCCTTAATAATTAGTTCTCATAAAGGTTTAGCTTTACCACCCGGGTTGGCAATGGTTGTGCTATCGCCAAAAGCCATTCAAAAAATAAACCCTCCAAACTTTATGTATTTTGATTTTAATCGCTATATTAATAATGGAAAAAGAGGTCAGACACCTTTTACGCCAGCGGTGACTATTTTGTTACAACTTCAAGCAAGGCTTAAACAAATTAAAAAGGACGGCATATTATTTCATATAGATAAAGCCAAGAATATTGCTGATTACTTTAGAAAACAAATTTGTATTTTACCCATAAAAGAATACAGCCACTCTATGCCAAATGCAATGACAACATTGGCTCCAACAGACGGAAGGTCTGCGTATGATATTGTAAGAGATCTAGATCAGAAATTTAATATTATTGTTGCACCCAATGGTGGTGATTTGCGAAATATTATTTTTAGAGTGTCACATATGGGTAATATGGATAGAGATTATATTAATGTATTAATTAATGCCTTATATCAATATTATGGAGTAGAGAGAAAGTTGCCATGAAGGTTTTGATTATGGCCGCAGGTGTTGGAAGTAGAATCAGTCGACATCTGCGTGGACAACCAAAATGTTGTGTTGATGTGAATGGAAAACCTTTAATCAGATACACAATCGAGTTATTAAAGAAAAAGGGGATTAGTAATATAGCAATAGTGACAGGTTATAATGAACGATATATTCATCAATCTTTGGAAGGTTTATTTTATACAAGATATTTTAATCCTTTTTTTAGAGTAGCTAACTCAATATCTTCAGCCTGGTTTGCACAAGATTTTTTAACGCCAGATGATGATATTCTCATTATGAATGCAGATGTTTTTATGGAAGAAAAAGTACTGGATATTTTAATGGAAGAGACGAAAACACCACTGATGTTAGGCGATAGCACAAGAATAGAAGAAGCAGATTATCGTTTTAACTGGAAACAAAATAGTCTAAAAAAATACGGTAAAGATTTAAGCAATGAAGAAACTACCGGTGAATATGTAGGTATTGGCCGACTAAATAAAAAAGATTTAGCAGAATTTAGACAAAAGGTTATTGATGCGGTTATAACAGAAGATTATCACTGTTGGTGGGAAGATATAATTTATAGATCAATTGATCTGGGAAAGGAAGTTTATATAAAAGACATAGCAAACAATTTTTGGGCAGAAGTCGATTATATAGAAGATTATGAAAGGATTAAGCAGTTTGTTCAAAGCTGAGTCAATAAAAGAATATTAGTTTTTGTAGGTTGGGCTGCCGTCTTTTTGGCAACCCAACACTGCTATTATCAAAGATGCTGGGTTAACGATAGAGCTGTTAGCCCAACTACCTATGTTCTTTGCTTCTTTTTTAATAACACTCGTAAATTAAAATAACATCTAGCCAATAAAATTTACCTTCAGCAACATGAATAGTCAGTTAAACGC
>CAZZIX010000310.1:0-3268 GCA_964654345.1 uncultured Methylomarinum sp. | reverse complement strand
AGGAAACTCTGATTATATCATAATGAGCTTTCAGTTCTATCTTTGTCTTTTTTCTATTCATCAATTAATAGAAGTGCCCTTAAGTTATATACTTTTACTGAAAGCAAAAGAGAGGCTACTGTTAAATTATAACTCGTACTCCAGATACCATTTACTATCAATTGATTTTTGCCAATAGACTGCTAATATTTATGTTAACAATAATTCTGCTGGTATAGATAAGTACCCGACCATAAATATTTTAACATTTTACTTGTCTTTTTTATCATCTTCAGCGTTGCATAAATAATTGTGTAGCTCGCTATGCACCTATTTATTCGCCTCGAAAATGACAAAAAATCCAGCCTAAAATTGTTAAAATATTTATGGTCGGATACTTACCATCAAGAATTAAAAGTTTCAGTTAAAAAAGGCTTAATTTTATAAAGACTTAATTTCTTAATGATGTTCATGTAATGTTATAGTTAAAGTATTATATTGTTTGCTTTTAATTTGAATTTTTAAGTAAAGTACAGCTTACCAAAAAACAAAATAATTAAGGCTCTTTCAAATCGGAAAAGTATTTTTAATTGATCAATGTGACCTTTAATGAGTCACTTCATTAAATAAGTGAGTGGAGATAAATTGTGTGTGGAATTGTTGGCGGTGTCGCCGAAAGAAATGTTGTTCCTATTTTACTTGAAGGACTAAGAAGACTGGAATATCGAGGTTATGATTCGTCTGGAATCGCAGTTTTAAATAAAAAAGGAGAATTGCAACGTGTTCGATCAATTGGAAAAATCATAAACCTTGATGCTAAGATTGAAGAACTCAGTGAGCCCTTTTTTGGTCAAATTGGAATTGCACATACTCGCTGGGCAACCCATGGAGTTCCTTCCGAAAACAACGCCCATCCACATATTTGTAAAAACAAAGTTGCCGTTGTTCATAACGGTATTATTGAAAATTATCAGGAATTAAAAGCTGAACAAATAAAGACGGATTATCAATTCACTTCAGAAACAGATACAGAAGTCATTGTTCACGCTATTCACCAACAACTAGAAACTACTGACGATTTATTACAAGCCGTTACACAAGCTATTAGTTTCATGAAAGGTGCCTATGCATTAGGCGTTACCGCCGTTGATAATCCCGAAACACTGATTGTTGCAAGAAAAGGCAGTCCACTAGTTATAGGTGTCGGGATTGGCGAACATTTTATCGCTTCCGACGTTTCTGCTCTATTACCGGTTACGCAAAATTTTATCTTCTTGGAAGATGGTGATGTTGCACGAATCACTCGCGAAACTGTTGAAATATTTAATGACCAAGGTCAGCTTGTTGAGCGACCTGTTAAGCAATCAAATCTAACATCACAATCAGTAGATTTAGGTGACCATAAACATTACATGCACAAAGAGATCTTTGAGCAAGCACAATCTGTTATAGATACACTTGAAGGTCGGACATCTCAGGGTAGTATATTAGTCACTAGCTTTGGCCATAACGCCGAAGAGATTTTTAATACAATTCAGCAAGTACAAATAATTGCTTGCGGGACAAGCTATCACGCTGGTTTAGTTTCCAAGTACTGGTTAGAAGATATTATTGGAATGCCTTGTCAAATAGAAGTAGCGAGTGAGTATCGTTACCGCAACCCTGTTATTCAAAACAATACTTTGTTCATAACAATTAGTCAGTCAGGTGAAACTGCTGATACTCTAGCTGCTTTACAACAAATAAACTCTTATCGCTCGTCTGATGACAAATTAAATATTCCAACATTGAGTATTTGTAATGTTGCAGAATCTAGTTTAACCAGAGAATCTGATCTTATTTGTCTGACACATGCTGGGCCAGAAATAGGTGTTGCTTCTACCAAAGCTTTTACCACTCAACTTGTAGTTTTAGCACTATTAACTGCAAGCTTAGGTAAGGTTCAACAACGCATCAATGAAGATCAAGAAACGGAAATTATTCAGGAACTGCAAAAACTACCCACTCTAATCAACAACGCTTTACAACATGAATCAACCATTGAAACTATTGCTGAAAGTTTTGCTGATAAGAATCACGCGCTGTTCCTAGGCAGAGGTACTATGTATCCAATTGCTATGGAAGGTGCACTAAAACTAAAAGAAATTAGTTATATCCATGCTGAGGCATATCCAGCTGGAGAATTAAAGCATGGCCCTTTAGCTTTAATAGATGACAATATGCCAGTGATTGCAATTGCCCCTATGGATGATTTACTTGAAAAACTCAAGTCAAATCTACAAGAAGTAAAAGCTCGTGGTGGACAGATGCTTATTTTTGAAGATGAGCAATCTAACCTTAGTTCTGAACCAGACTTTAAGGTGATTAAAGCTACCACAAATGTAGGCAGAATATCAGCACCTATTACCTTTAATATTGCATTACAATTATTAAGTTATCATGTTGCACTTATCAAAGGAACAGATGTTGATCAACCACGTAATTTGGCTAAGTCAGTGACTGTGGAATAATAATCTTTAAAATACTGAAATACTGAAAGCCGACACCCAATCTCTACATTACTCTACACAAATGTAGGGAGGGATCACTGCCTTTGTTAGTGGAACGCTTGCTTTCGAGACTGTGAAAGCATTCAAAATTTGAGAAAAATTTACTTTTTTAGATTAAATATCAATGTTTTACATGGTTTTTATTCTATAAACGTTTTTTTTGAGGCATCAATAATGCTCTCGCCAATATAAGTCGATGCTCTGCTTCAGCACTACGACCCGAAAGGCCTGCCTTTTCTTTTAATGCTCTAACAACTTCATCATCTATATTTCGTACTACTAATTTAGCCATAATCACTACCTTTATAGTGCATTGCTGATATTAGGTATAATTATAATTGGCGTTTGCAATCAATGATAGCATTGGTGTTTTTATTATTGGTCTTCCATCTTTTCCTTTTGCACTTAAAAACGGTAGTTAAAAATATCCTTATAATACCAAAACCAGACATTACAAGGAACTCCGCTGGTTTTATCGCTCAACGCTGTTTACCCGAAAAACAATGGATGTTGAACGTAAAATATGGCTGTCTGAACGGTGTTCACAGCTTAAACAAGCACACCAACATTTTTTACGAAACCTGAAATAGATCCCTCTCATTTCAGGAGCAAAAAATAGTTGGAAATTAATGCCTTCGGCGCCCACATTCTTTCTGCGCACGCGCCACTTCGCCATACCCTATAAAGCAGTCTTTTCAACTCTGATTGACAATATCCATAAAATGTCGGATAACGCTTCG
>CAZZIX010000309.1:0-3269 GCA_964654345.1 uncultured Methylomarinum sp. | reverse complement strand
CTACTTTACTTCCTTTGCCCAAATTATTTATCAATGCCTGAGTCGTTAGTAAAGGGCCCAGACTATTCACTTCAAACATACGTTTACAATTGGAAATACTCTCTTCGTTTAGATCATTCATGGCAATGCTATCAGCAATACCTGCATTATTTATCAACCAATCTACTTGGCGACCAGATAAAGTATTGGCAAGTCTAACTAAACTTTTTTGATCACTTACCTCAATATCTTCAATTATTTCAATATCCAGATCATTTAAAGCTGTTGAACGCTGACGACAAGTGGCAATTACTTGAAAACTATTTTGTTTTAACTGTGCACAAAGCTCTAAACCGATACCACGATTACTGCCCGTGACTAATGCTGTTTGCTTCATTTTAAATTACTCATATTTTTTTGAATGAAAGTCCATAGGTCAAAACCATTTTGAGGAATTAATATGAAAAGTGTATGCTTAAAGCTAAGCCAGTAGGACGGTATGTCTGCTAATAATGCAGATTGTATCATTAATCATCGTATTAGATTGCACGCTTAAAATATACCCATATTTCCTTCTCATTCATTTCAGGCGTTATACTACTTACAGGTTTCTATTCCCATTGTCGTTTTAGTAGTTTGAAAATTAACTTCAATTTTCCTGCAATTTTAAAAAATGTTTTTAACTTAGGTTTTGTAACGATAATAAACGAAAGGAGTCTCGTTATAAGGCGAATTACCATATTTATTTTTCTCCAACCAGTCAGGTTTTTTCTTTTGTTTCAAGACTTGATAGAATATATTTAATAAACTTGCCCCATTATTATTAAGGCTGGGTTGGTTTTTCTCCTCTGAATTCATTTAAAATAACGCCGTGTGTTGAAAGATAAGGGAAAAAATGAAACAACAATTAAAAAATATTTTCATCCTCATATTCTGTGCAATCATTTTGAATGGCTGTGGAGCAACACTTCTTACTTATAAACCTGTAGAAAACTCCAATATTTTGGGTGCCATGCGGACAATTAGAAATAAAATACTGACTCAACCCGCACAAAAATCCCCCTCACAAGTCGAAATTACAGAAAATACGCTTAAAATTATAGGTAACTTCGAAGGAAAAAAATTTAAAAAGGCATCATTCAACTTTTTTTCTAAAGATTATAAAGAGGCTGTAGGGTTGATGAATTTTAAGGATATTACGGAAATAAAATACCATACAAAAAGTAATTGGTTTATGGTCAGTCTCATTAACAAACAGAGTAATGACACTTTGTTTAGGTATTTCTCGCATAATGAAACAGATGCCCAACAGTTTATTGACAATATTGAAACCTTAATAAAACATAAGGTAGACCCTAGCAAACCGATTGTTTTAACTAAGCTCAGATTCACAATACCCGAAGTAAAAAAATTACATGGCTATGAACAAACCACAGGTTTGATAAAAACCGGCTTATGTGAAACGCAAACCCTCAATAACCGATTAGGAATTTGTTCTTCCCAAAACCGTCGGTTTAGCCGATAGCAAAATTCATCGAGGTATTCCTGTACATATAAGCCAGACACACCATGATAGGTTCCGAGCAAATAGCTTTTAAAATTACTGATGACTATATGAACCCACGGCAACCACTCATCGACCAATTCAGAGGGTGTCACTTTAGCAATATGTTGATACTCTTCTGTAAGAACTCTTAATGCATGGAGTCCATCTGTATTTAAGGTTTGTCCTGGTTCTATGCTTTCCTGAGCAAATTTTTTTACGTTATCTCTATTCACACTGGACACAGCTTTCATTGCGACAAAGCCAGGTTTTCCATCATTATGCTCACAGGCTACCAAAATGGCAGTCTTACCTGGCTCCACGCCCTCGCTTTCCAGCTTGTTTGCCACCTACAAAAGCATCATCTAATTCAATGGTTCTCGTTAGTTTGTATAAGCTGTTCTGATCACCCATGGCTGTTCGTAATTTCCGCAGCATACGTTGTGCAGTAACCCATGAAACCCCTATCAGCTTGGTTAAGCGCAAGGCAGAGATGCTGCCTTTATCAGAGGATAGCCAATAGATACACCAAAACCATTTCACTAAAGGCAGTTTTGTATTGTGAAACAAGGTATTTGCTGTGATGGAAGTATGATGATGGCAGTCTGCACATTCAAACACATGGCGTGTTTGTAATAGCCAGCCTTTCTTATGGTGACAGCGCGGACAACTAAAACCTTCTGGCCATCTGAGATTAACGATAGCTTGTAGGCAAGCTTCCTCGTCTGAAAAGTGTTGTTGCCATTCCCAGAAACTCGTCATTTCAGCTTGCATGATGGCTCTCCTTTTTTATTCAGTTCAATTTTTTGACTGGATAACCTGTGGTAAGTTCATAGCCATGAAAAATTATTATTACTTGAAGTTTTTTTACAAAACCCCAGTTCCAAAAGTTTTGCCATTTTTGAACCCAAATTTTTAAGTGTCTTAAACAATATAGAACAAGTTGCAGATAACGAACACCCTTATGTCGCAGAATTTACTAACAGTTTAGCTGCAGCTTATCAATCTCTTGGTAAATATGAGCAGGCAGAACCTTTGTATCTTAAAAGCTTAGCCATTCAAGAAAAAGCCTTTGGAAAAGACCATCTTAAAGTAACAGACATTTTGGATAACCTAACGAGGCTTTATGCAGAGCAAGGTCGATTTCAAAAAGCTAAAATTTTTGGCAAAAAAAGCTTGGCGATTAAAGAACAAAAACTAGGCAAAAACGATATTTCTGCCGTCGCCAGTTTAAATAATTTAAGCTCAATTAATCAAGCACAAGGACATTATGAACGTGCTGATATGTTTAACGAACGAAGCCTATCAATTAAGGAGCGAGTAATACTAAGCGGTCACATTAATCTAGCCCTTGACCTATCTAATGCTTTTATCAGATCTAAACTAACACGAAGTGGAAATGACTTAGGTATTGCAAAAGGCTTCAATCAAGTAACAAACATTATAGGTTTAGCGATAGCGGGTATATATTTAACAGATTATATGTTGAGTTGGTTTGATATAGGTATGTATGCAAACAAGAAAAGAACCAAGAAAATTGTAAATAACACTGCCTTAGCGGGTATTTATCATGCGCAAGGTAAGTTCGCACAAGCTGAACCGCTACTTAAAGAAGTATTAGAGATAAATAAACAAGAATTAGGTGATGACCATTCAAACGTTGCAAATAGTTTAGGCGACTTAGCCAAAACTTATTACCTAAATCCTGCAAGCCCATATTTTGAGACCTATTAACCACATAATAAAT
>CAZZIX010000308.1:0-3274 GCA_964654345.1 uncultured Methylomarinum sp. | reverse complement strand
GATAAGAGTTGATTATGTCTTGAAAATATGACTTGATACTCAAGTTCTGAATCTGGATAACGCTTCGCTTCAGGAAGTGAATGAAAACGAACCCAGCGTTCAGTAAACTCTTTTTTTAACTTATGCGCTATGGGTGTGGTTCCATTTAAAGCTGTATTCCAAAATTTAGTTAACATATCCCTTAAATTTTTTTATCATTAAAATAAAATAGAGTACACAGTCAGTTTGAAATTAAATCGTTCTAGGACAGCCTCTCATCAAACAAAAATAAGTCATTGATTTTAAGTCAAATAACCACCGGCTAAAGGCCGGTGGCTTGTTGTAGACACTGTAAGTGTTCTTTCCGCCTAAAGTGCGGCTTCAAGCCATTCGCCCCAAGGCGACTAAAACTGACTAGAAGTCACTCTTCTATATGAAATGTATCATCCCCTTCGATATGATTATCGATGTAAGACTTAATCATTTCATCCGTTACATTCCCTGTTCCACATGCAAAATAACCTCTTGCCCACATCCTTTGCCCCCAATATTCTTTTCGTAATAATGGAAACTCTCTTTGTAATTTATACGAACTTTTACCTTTTACTTTTTGGACTATTTTACTTACACAAACTTGCGGCGGCATGGATACAAGTATATGCACATGATCTTTCGATACTTCGTACACCATACAATATGCACATGCAGTCGAAAAATTGAATGCGTTCCTCTTCTATATTCATTCATTACCTCAGTATACAGGGGGAGGCTAAAAGCAACCAGCTGAAGCTGGGGGTTTTAACCCACCCAAGGCGAGACAATAAACTATTTTGTATTTTTCATTCTATTTAAGAAAAATTGTTTGCCGCGCGACAGCGCGTCGTTTGCTCCTAGGTTAAAACAAAACTTTATTTCTATTATGTTAGGATAGCGCGACCCAGGTATTTATTAAAATAAATATAGTTAATAGATGGTATTTATAAATATTTATATATGATTACCAAGTGATCACGTGCTGGCGTACAAATAAATGTTAACTGATGGATTCGATGATGAATAATTACTTTTTAAAACCACTCACCCTATTTGCTTGTCTATTATTGACAGTATTTCCTGAGTCGGATAGCCAAGCCGAAAGTGTCGATGATTTTGGTGCCTGGGGGGCTGTTCAAGGTCAGGGAAGTTTTACAGAAACGAGCAAATGGCAATGGTGGATGGAGGGACAGGGGCGTTTATTTAATGATGCTAGTCGCTTAGGGCAGAGTATTATTCGACCCGGAATAGGCTATAAATTATCAGATCAAGTCAGTCTATGGCTGGGATATGCCTGGATAAATACGTCACCTTTAGGAAAAGACGCAACTGATGAGCATCGAATTTGGCAACAGTTAAGCTGGAATAAGGCTTATTCCTGGGGCAATCTTTCAACCCGCACTCGCCTGGAGCAGCGTATGCTAAATCATGGCAATGATACTGGCTGGCGGTTTAGACAATTTTTAAAATATACCCATCCCTTATTTTCCGAACGAGTCTATCTGTCATTGTGGGATGAGGCATTCATTAATATTAATAGTACCGACTGGGGAGCGAACAGTGGTTTTGGACAAAATCGCGTTTTTGCTGGGCTTGGATTATTTATTGATGCCAAACGTCACTATAGTTTTGAACTGGGGTATATAAATCAATATGTCCATCATGAAAATCGTATCGATCAAATGAATCATCAGATTTCAGCAAGTTTGTTTATTCGCTATTAGACCGCCCAGAAATATTTTGTTATCAGTTTCCTGCGAAGTATATGTAGTGAAAAAAACTAAAATCAATTTCTGAATTGATGCGACCAAAGCCTGATTCAGAAAATACAGAAAATACAGAAAATACAGAAAATTATAATGTGCAGATTAGAGTGTGCTTTACTAAGTAAATGTCTATTATGTAAGAAGACAGACTTTCAAATTATTTCTAAAGTTGATTCAAAATCATTAGAAAAATTACTTGTTGGTTTGTGTGATAATTGTGGACTAATACAACAAATTCCACCGCCCACGGTAAAAGAATTAAGAATATATTATTCACGAGAATACCGTGTTGAGTACAAACAGTCATATTCACCAAAGCCAAAACATGTTTACCGAGCATCAAAAACTGCTAAGCAAAGAATTAAATTTTTACATAAATCAAATATTTGTACTGGAACCCTTCTAGATGTGGGCGCAGGAGGTGGGGAATTTACTTATCTAGCACAAAGATCAAGGTTTAAATCGAAAGGTATTGAACCAAATATTGGCTATTCTGAGTATGCCAGAAATGAATATGCTTGCAATGTGATAACTGCCAATATAGATAATATAGAAGGAAAGTATAATGTAGTGACTATCTTCCACGTGCTTGAGCATCTACCCAATCCAGTAAAAGCATTTGAAAAGTTTAATTCTTTGCTGGAAGGTCATGGTGTGTTATTTGTTGAAGTCCCATGGATAGAAACTAATGATGCATCTCCACATAGTATTTTTTTCAAAGCCCATATTGTTTATTTTAGTATAGAAACTTTAGTTGCATGTGCTAGCCAATATTTTGATGTAATAAAAATTGATACATCATCCAATTTAAAAATATTATTCAGAGTAAAGAAAGTGCCTTTGTCATTAATCTTACCAAATCTTTCATCCGTCAAAAATATAAAAAAAAGAATGGATAAAAAAGGTTGGTTTGAATATTTATTCAAAGGGCTAGGGATAATAAAACCTATGAAAAAAATTGTACAATGGTTTGAAGAAGATAGAATGAAAAAATTATCTGGTAAGCAAATAATTGATGGTTTTTTAGAGGACGAGAAAAGCTAATTGAGTAAGGGCTGGTTTGATAGGAGCCAGGGGTGGTGGAAATGCAGATATTACAGGAGCAATATATCTGCCATTCTCACAGTACCTTGCGGAGTTGTTGTGCCATCGGCTAGTAGTTAGGTAACTCGCAATAAATAACCCACCAACCTTGCTTGTACTCAAAGCATAAGAACCGCTAAAGCTTTTCTAATCTTTTTGCTCCTAGCAAAACGATCTCAATCGTTACGTAGAATAACTATGCGCCTCTTGAGATAGTTCGGCCAGAAACAAAAATACGACACAATATTGGTAACTTTATTCCGTCAAACCACCTTATCTTAATCAATAATAAATAAAGGTTGTCCAACTTCGACTGGCTGGCCGTCATCGACCAAAATTTGTTTGATGACACCATCTCTATCCGCTTCGATCTGATTAAGAATTTTCATGGCTTCAATAATGCATAAAGTATC
>CAZZIX010000307.1:0-3283 GCA_964654345.1 uncultured Methylomarinum sp. | reverse complement strand
TGGCCACGAGGAGGCTGACTTCAGTTAAAAGTGGCTAAACCGGGAATAGCTGACGGAACAAGGCTTCCAAAGCTTTTTTTGCTTTAATAAGTTCCGGGTGTTTGCCAAACTTTATCATGTTGCTTTCTATGTCTTTCAAAGTCATGTGGAAGTCATGTATTTCTGTATCCGTAACGTGCAAGCCAACGGTAGCTTCGTGGTCATTTTTAGGCATTCTTTTTGTTTGCTTATCATAATTAAGCTCCTAATGAATGAATCACCCAACAAGTCGCTGCACCAGACCCCAAGGGCGGCGTTTTGTTAGCATTAATTTAGTTTCTAGTATTCATCATTTTAAATATAATCCGTGTCACCTTGGGGCAGGTGAGCTATTACGTTATGTGAAAAAACATCACTTAGGAAGTCTGAAAAATGAATAAAGGAACACGATTTTATAAATGTGACTTTCAAGTTCATTCACCACGGGATATTAATTGGAATGGTGAGCGAGCAATAACTGATGATGAGAGAAAATCTTATGCTGAAGCATTCGTAAAGAAATGCAGAGAACTTGGTTTAAATGCTGTCGCGATAACTGATCATCATGACTTTGCATTTTATCCATATATTAAAAATGCAGCATCTTCCGAATTAACTGATGATGGAGATGCCGTCCCAAAAGAAAATCAATTAGTTGTATTTCCAGGGTTAGAATTAACATTTTCAACGCCAGCATCCTGTCAAGGAATTTTAATACTTGATGCAGAATTTCCTCAAGAGTTATTCGGCTTAGTCTTGAGCACAATTGGCGTTGTTCCTAAGCCTAGCAATGAAGCAACAACAGAAGAAACGACAGCTATACCCACAGCAATAATAAGCAGCCTAAGTGACTTTTATAAAAAGTTTGACGCAATTGATTCATTGAAAGGTAAATATATTTTACTACCAAATGTTTCTGATGGTGGACATGGCTCAATACTACGTAGAGGGTTTTACGAACATTATATTAAAATGCCATGTGTTGGGGGCTACGTAGATGGTAATATTTCTCAAAGAGAAGGGCATCAAAATATAATAAACGGAAAAGATCGCAATTATGGTTTTAAGTCTATTTCTGTAATACAGACATCAGATAATAGGCATAACGATTTTTCAAAATTAGGCCAAAATGTTTCATGGATAAAGTGGGCTGAACCAACATCAGAGGCATTGAGACAGGCTTTTTTAGCAAAAGAATCTAGGCTTGCGCAGTCATTACCAGAAATCCCTCAAATTTACATAACAAAGATAGATGTTACAAACTCTAAGTTCTTAGGCTCGTTTTCACTTGAGTTCAATCAACAATATAACGCCTTTATAGGTGGCCGAGGGACTGGAAAATCATCAATTTTGGAGTATTTAAGATGGGGTCTATGCGATCTTGGCGAACAAGATACCATTTCTCTAAATCAATCTGAAGTTGATAGAAGAAGGCAGTCTTTGATAGAAAAAACATTGATTCCATTTAATGGTGATGTGCGTGTTACATTTAGTTTAAACGGAATCCAGCATGTAATAAAAAGGAATTCTATATCGAAAGAAACATTGCTTAAAATTGGGGATGGTGACTTTGAGGCGGTTAGAGAAGAAGAAATTCGAAGAATATTGCCTATTCAAGCGTATAGTCAAAAACAGCTTAGTAGTGTAGGAGTTCGAACAGACGAACTTAAACGATTTATTCAGCTACCTATTGCAAACCAACTAAGTAATTTAAAATTTAAAGCATCGGATATAGCAAAAGAAATAAATAGTACTTATAACGATTTTGTTAGAAAACGTGAAGTTCAAAATGAAATAGATCAATTTAATTTGGAAATTAAGTCACTTAACGATCAGGTTGAAAGCTTGCGAAAAACCCTTTCTGGCATTACAGAAGAGCATCAAGCCATAATATCTAAGAAACAAAAATATTTATTAGAAAGCAGTTTGATAAATAAATCTCAACAAGAATTTATAACAGTAAGAAACAGTATTGATGAGTTAAGTAACTCCCTAAATAATTATCCTGAACGTAATGCGATTACGGAGCAGTTTGAAAATAAGGAGTTATTTGTAAATATTGAAGAAGAAAGAGTAAAGGAATTTGACAATTTAAAGGATATTGTTTCTCAACTAAAGGCAGCTGTTAGCCCTGAAAAACAAACCGTGTATATTTCTCTAATCAATACATGGAATGAATTAAATAATAAGTTTAATTCAGATTATGAGGCGGCTAAAGCTACTACTTCTTCAAATCAAATGCAATTGCAGGAAATATCAAGAATTGAGCAACGTTTGCAGGAATTGGCAGATTCATTAAACGAGCGCAATGCGGTATTGAAAGAACTGGGAAATCCAGAGGTGGAGTTTGAGAGCCTAAGAACTGAATGGTTCAATTTGCATCAGTCAAAAGTAGATCTGCTAAATGTGCAAGCTGAAGAATTTGCCGTTTTATCTAAAGGTTTAATAAAAGCGGAAATAACTAAAAGCATTGATGTAATAAAAATAAAAAACCAGATTACTAGAGCCTTACAAGGTACAAGAATCCAAGAGGTGAAAATTCAGTCTCTTTGCGACCATATACTTGATAGCGGAAACCCATTAGAAAGTTATAAAGAGATTATAAATGAATTAAAGCTATTAGCAGAGCAGAAAACATCAGAGGATAAAAAAGTAGAGATACCTGAGACAGGTCTGCTGACAGAATGCGGCTTTAATGATGGCAACAAAACCAGAATAATTCAAATATTAACACCAAATCACTGGTTAGATATAGCAACCACAGAAATTGAATTTAATCCTGAATTTAAATACACCACAAACAAGGAAATGGGAGATCAAATACTTTTTTCAGAAGCATCAGCTGGTCAGCAAGCGACCGCATTATTAACAGTTCTATTAAATCAGCCCGGCGCACCATTACTGATTGACCAACCAGAAGATGATATTGACAATAGAGCTATTGAAGAAATTATTAATAATATATGGGATGCAAAGAAAAAGAGACAGCTAATATTCACAAGCCATAATGCCAATCTAGTCGTAAATGGTGATGCGGAGCTTGTTGTGTGCTGTGATTATAAAGAGTCTGGCAGCCAAACTCGTGGCGCAATCGTAACTGAAGGATCAATAGATTCGCCTGAAGTAAAAGATCAAATTACTTCAGTAATGGAGGGTGGAGAAAAAGCCTTTAGACTTCGGAAAGAAAAATATGGTTTTTAGTTATCGGATAAAACACATAACGAATAAGGTTAGATTGTGTGAGGCACGAACCACAATCTGAACC
>CAZZIX010000306.1:0-3303 GCA_964654345.1 uncultured Methylomarinum sp. | reverse complement strand
AATGAGCCCTATATAAATAGTCATAGCTACGTTGTGATCAAACCAATGCATTTTTTCTGATAGCTTCCAGGTCAGCACGCTTAATGCGACATACATAGGCGCATTCATAATGATGTATAGCAATAAATCCATTTTACTTGTGACTTCCATTGCCCCCATTTTTTTAGGTTTAAAATAGGTAGAGCCTTTAGGCGTATTGGAAACACTAAAAAAATAAATACATCCATAAATAATTGCGATAACACCTGTAATACCTATCGCATACCGCCAACCATTTTCAGCCCCATAATAAAGAGCTAAAGAAGGCAAAATAAGTGCAGCTCCCGCAGAACCAAAATTACCCCAACCGCCATAAATTCCTTGGGCAATACCCGTTTGCCTTGCTGGAAACCATTCAGAAATCATCCGAATACCTACCACAAACCCTGCACCAACAAATCCTAACAAAAAGCGAACAATCGCCATTTGTTGATATGTCTGTGTATTTGCGAAACCTATACTAATTAGTCCACCGAGGATTAATATGGATGAAAATAGCTGTCTAGGGCCGTATTTATCAACGAGCATTCCAACAACAATTCGTGCAGGAATAGTCAGCGCAATATTAAGAATAAAGAGTATTTTTACCTCTTGCTCTGATAAGTGCATGGATTCACGTATTACAACCATCAAAGGTGCATGTGAAAACCAGACCATAAAACTGAGAAAAAATGCAAACCAGGTAAGATGTAACGTTCTAATTTCAGGTTTTTTTAATGCAAATAGATTAAATTGACTACTGGCCATTAATGGTCCTTTTCAAAATAAGAGTGAAATATGGGTTAAAGCATTTAATATGCCAATTAATTAAATTACCTTCCCACCATGGAAAAACTTAAAGGTGGAGTAAACATAAGCATTTGTAGGCTGGGCTGCCGTCTCTTTGGCAACCCAACATAAAGGGATGCAATAAATGTTAGGTTAACGATAAAGCCGTTAGCCTAACTTACTCGGATTAGCAAAATATTTTAGTGAGACAAGAAAAAACTTAGCTTTACTTTATTAAATACATCTTTGCACCATTGCAGTGCTTTACGAGTCAAGTCTGTTCAAATTTGCTAAGCTAAATTTTTAACAAATCAGAGCGACATAAAATACAGTTGCACTAAATTACCCAATAAAAGCAAAGCAGAAATTATTTTCCAGACCATCAACGGGTTTCGTTCAATTAGAGGCATCGAGTCTACTGATTTAAGAAAGTCTTTATTGGGTTTTGATAAGTCATAAATAAACTCAGAGAGTTCTTCATACCTTGTTTGAGGCATAATTGATGTAGCTTTGTTTAATGCTCCGTCAATCCATTGAGGCACCATATCATTTTTATGAAAACTAGGCACATAATTTAGTTTTGCCAAGCTAATTTTATTTGGTTTCTCTGGCATATCCTGACCAAAAGGTAAGGCTTTATTGATCATTTCATAAGCAATTACGCCTAACGAATAAATATCCGACTTGACTGTCCCCCTTTGTCCTAGATGATATTCTGGCGCTGTGTAGTTTAAGGTGCCCAATACATTGTCTTCATTTGTATCTAACGGGGAAATTTCTGCAATACCCGCAATTTTGACAGAACCAAAATCTATAATAATGACTACACCATTTTTTTTAATAATAATATTTTCAGGTTTTAAATCTTGATGGAGCATTTCCATTCGATGGAATGCCCTTAACCCCTTGGCAATTTGCTCAACAATTTTTCTAACTTCCCTTATATAAGGCTTTGGGTGACTATCCATCCAGTGCCTTAATGTTTGTCCTTCAAGATATTCAATGACATAATAAACACAGGTTTTTCTACGATCTGTACTTAATACTTTCAGTACATTTTCATGGTTAATCCGCTTTCCTGCCCACTCTTCCTGCAAAAAATGTTCAATGTAAAGTGCATCGTCCTCATACAATATGGAGGGTGTTTTCAAAATCACCTGTTTTTCAGTCAATGTATCAAAAGCTCGATAAATTTGGGTACGTTTACTAGAATGTAATTCTTCTTCTATACGATAACCATCAAGTACCATCCCAGCATCTAATAAAGGGGGAAAGGGCAAATTAGCATAACGTCGTATAATTTCATCTTCGTTAGCTTGGGGTAATTCATCGACACTAAACAGCTGGCAAGTCAGATTATCATCACTGTTATTATCAATCGCTAGTTGTACTATTTTTTGCGCTCGTTGATCTAAGCTTCCTTCCTCCAGAGCAACGTTTTTTAATGTTTTTTCAGCAATAAATTCGTGCACCCCATCTGTCGTCATAACAAACAAATCGCCCTTCTCCAAAGGAAAAGACTTATAGTCAACATCCAGTCGAGGCTCTATTCCCATAGCTCTATTCAAATAACTTTTTTCAGCTGACACATGAATACAATGATCACGTGTCATCAATTCTAAATTTCCTTTTCTTAAGCGATATATTCGGGAATCACCGATATGAAAAATATAGCCTGATGTTGACTTACAAACCAATATACTTAAAGTACTCACCATCCCTTTAGCTGAACCATAGCGTTGCTGTCCTTGACTATATAACCACGAGTTAGTTGCTGAAAGAATTTTTTGACCCGCTGTTTTTACCGACCACGACTCAGGAGTACTATAATAATCATGTAAAAAACTATTGACACAACAATCACTTGCTTCTTTCCCTGCATCACTGCCACTCATTCCATCAGCAATAACAACTGCAATTCCTTTATAGGTTAACTGAGGCTCTTCAACAAGATTAGCTCCGTAACTATCTTCATTTTCTTCCTTAGTCCCTTTATCACTATAAGCACTAATACTTACTTTTAACATTTTTTTACCGACTTAATAAAATTACAATAATGATAACCAAGATAAATGAAATGCCTTTCCAAAAAAAAACGGGATCACGTTCCAATAAAGGTGGGCGCGTCTGATTTATGAATGCTTTGTTCGGATGTCGCAAGTCAAATAAAAACTCTGATATTTCCCCATAACGCTTATGTGGATTGGGAGCCAACGCCTTTTTTAATGTACCATCAACCCAAAGTGGTATATGACGCTCATCATAAGGCATGGGATGATAATTTAATTTATTCTGTGCCGTTCTATTTGTGGCTTGAGCTACTTTTACACCATATGGTAATTTCCCTGTCAACATCTGGTAAGTAATAATAGCTAAAGAAAAGAGGTCTGACCGTGGTGTCCCTATTTCTCCTAGTAAATATTCGGGCGCAGTATATTGTGCAGTACCCAAAATATTGACTCGTTCAATAGGCGTGGTAATTTCCATAATACCTGC
>CAZZIX010000305.1:0-3306 GCA_964654345.1 uncultured Methylomarinum sp. | reverse complement strand
ATATCGCCTGAATCTGCTTCATCAAAATCAAGCCCTTCATCCATGTTGTCATTAACTTGGACTTGCGATAGATGAACTCTAATATCACCACCCCCAGCTTCATCTATATCAAAACCATCATCAAAATCTTTTTTATTATAAAAACCATTATTATTAAGCGTAACATGCTCTATATTGACCGTAACATCTCCTTCGCCAGCCTCGTCTAGTTCTATTCCATCGCCGCCATTCCCGTCGATATGAGTATTTGTTATCCTCACATCTATATGGCCTTCTCCACGTTCATCAATACGTATACCATCAAAATCTATAGCTGAAATACCATTTCCGGTAAAGTTTGATTCAGATATTTGTAATTTAATTCCGATTTCCGAACCAAATGAACCGCCATCAAAATTATCTGTATTATCGTCAATATGTAATCCAAATAATGCTGAATCTAAAACATTCACTTTATGCAAAGTAACCGTAATATCTTCGCCTGTAGTATTATCTGGAATATTGATCACAATACCTCGTGTGGTACTATTTTTTACAGTCAGATTGTTAATTTTAATATCGGCTGCTGTATTAAAAATCAGGCTACCTTTGTCAGTAATAATCGTTAAATTTCTATCGAGTAGGGAGATGCCAGCTAATGATCCATCAATGACCGTATCATTTCCATCAAACATTAGAGTTTGTTTGCCTGTATAAATGACAGGTTTTGTCAGTGTGATTTGAACATTTTTTTCAAATACAATTTTATCTATACTGCTATCTACATTTGCTTCTGATATTGCCGCTTGAAGAGAGTTTTCATCATTGACCTTATTCATAGCTATCGCATTTGCGGATACCATTGATACTAAAAGAATAAAGTTAAATATAATTGTTTTCATGTTTTTTATGACATCAAAATTAAGTTGAGTAAAATATCAAATAATTTATTTAGGTTAATCCAATTACATCCAAAATTTCTTGCCATAAAGCTATATATGCTTCTGTAGACCGACTTTTTCTTTCATAAGCTCCTAATGGCATTCGCTCCCACCCCATTCGTTCAATATCACTTGCGTACGGGATAGCCGTTGATAGTATATCCGCGTGCTCTTCAATTAAGGTATCCATAATTTCTCGATGCATTTTTTTTCGTCTATCAGACATAGAAAAAAAAGGAATCAATTGAAGGTGTTTTAACTTATTATCTTTAATATATTTTTTTAATTGTTCTAAAGTACGCAGTGATAGAATTGTCGGAATAATGGGTGATAATAAAATATCAGAGGCTTCAAAAATAGATTCCGATAGTAGAGATATATTAGGTGGGCAATCCAAAAAAATATAATCGTATTCTTTAGTAAGAGGAGTGAGTAATTTTTTTAATCTTTTTGTAGGTTTTTTACGTGCATCTAGCACTAGATCTAAATTTCTAAATGAAAAGTCTGCTGGTAATAAATCTAGGCTTTCAAAATCCGTCGCTTTAATTAGCCCATCCAGCTCATAACGACCTGCAATCAGTGCTTTACTTCCCCCTTTTACCTTAGGCTTCACTCTAAAATAAAAGCTACTTGCGCCTTGTGGATCTAAATCCCACACTAATGTTTTGTAATTATTTCGTGCAGCAATAAAAGCTAAATTAACGGCTGTTGCTGTTTTACCTACACCACCTTTAATGTTGTATGTTGCAATAATTTTCATTACTTCTTCACCAAGAATTTATTTGCAAATAATTTTTTAAATATTTGCCGGTTTTTAGCTTGCTCAAAAAGAGTAAATTGATCACTAAAATCATCCCTTGCCTGACATTTCATAGAATCTAAATATTGCACTAATACCCCCATTGCCAGAAAAGTATTAGGTGAAACTTTATTCGCCATCATCTCCTCACTAAACTGCTTAATGCTTATTTCCTGCACTTCATAATCCTGAAAATCACCTAATACCGTTTGGAAGCCTTTTAATGCTTTTAATATTATTTTCATATCACCTTCAGGGTAAAGTGTCTGAAAAAACTCCAATAAATAACGCAACTTTTTACAGGTTTTTCTTAAATCATGTAAAACTTCCGCAGGAGAGCTTTCCGAAATATCCCCAGCCTCTTTTAGGATGCGTTTATAAACTTTCCAAATACGCTGGTCAGCTAACTGTTTAACTGTTAAATCAGCATCATCACTTTTCCCTTTTTTTGCTAAAGGCTGCTGTGTTAAAAACGTCTCCCAATCATTAAGTTGTGTTTTGTATTCAGAACGATTAAGATTTTCTGTCAATTTTTTTTGAGCCTGTTTTTGTTTCTCTTTGAGAAACACATATAAAGGGATTAGATCCTCTCGTAATGATATAGGCAAAACCTCTTTATATTTTTTATAGCTCAGCAAATAAACATCCAAATCTCGTGTTGGGCCAGTAATTTTCCCAAGCCATGCGAAAAATTCTGTGTAACGGGTAATATCTTCGGTTGGCAGGGTGTTTTTTAACTGACTTAAACCGGCGCGAGTACGCCTCACAGCAACTCGAAAATCATGTAAAAATTCGGTGTCAATATCTGCGAGCGTTCCAGCTTCATTTAATTGCATAGCCTGTATCAACTGCTGATAAATTATTTTACAGGCTTCATCAGCCCTCATATCTGGAGTGAGATTTATTTTAAACTTAGAACTATAATCCTTCGGCTTTCTACCTTCTAATTTAAGACCCTCCTTTAAAACTGAGAACTTTGTTGGATTTAAGTCCAAGGTATTTTGTAAAATATATCTTACTTTTTTAAGCGCTTTATCATAGCCTTTTAACGGATATAAGTGGAGTTGATTAGCAATTAATTCATGCTCATCAAACTGAATACGTAAAATTATTTTTTGGTCTTTATTCAAAACATTTAGCTGATGCACATTGTGTGGAAGCTGACATAATGGTAATAAAGCTCGCATTTCCAGTGCTGGAGACAAAATTGTTCTTAAATGCCCCCTTGGAAATTGATCAGAAAAACGCATCACATCCTGTATATTTTCTAATGCTAAGAGTTTACCGCTATTGCGGTCTATTAGGCTAACCTGAGATGCAGAATGTGAATGATTAAACTCACAAATCATGTCTGCATTGTACAAGCGCCAATCAAAGCTATCGAAAAATGTTTTTATTGTATATTGCTGACTTGATAGTTGAATATCCAGATTTTTACTTAACTTGTTGATGAATTTTTTTGCCGATAAATTTTTAGGCAAATCAAAGTGTAATGGTATTGCAATCATAGGGTTTCAATATAGTTAATATTTAACATGCAACTTTGTAGATAAAAGACACCTCCTTTTATTAAAAAGCCAACTTAAG
>CAZZIX010000304.1:0-3316 GCA_964654345.1 uncultured Methylomarinum sp. | reverse complement strand
GTAGCTAGCTTATCTTCTGGAGATAGTAGAAAAACAGTAGCTTTGCGAGCAGATACGGATGCTCTGTTTATTGAAGAGAAAACCACACTGCCTTATCAATCTAAAAATTTCGGAAAAATGCACGCTTGCGGACATGACGGTCATTCGGCTATGTTGCTAGGTGCTGCAAAATATCTAGCCCATCATACTGATTTTGACGGTACTGTCTATTTTATTTTTCAACCTGCGGAAGAAGGCCGAGCGGGGGCCAAAAAAATGATAGATGAGGGTTTATTTAAATTATTCCCAACGGATTGTATTTTTGGCTTGCACAATTTTCCCGATATACCTCAAGGACATTTTGCCATCAAAACCGGAGCAATGATGGCTTCTTTTGACTGTTTCGACATTGTGTTATCAGGACAAGCTACACATGCGGCAATGCCTCAGATGGGGAATGATGTGTTTATTGCCATGGCTCAGATAATTACTGCATTACAGACTGTCGTTAGTCGAAATATTGACCCAGCTGACTCAGCCGTACTGAGCATTACTCAAGTACACGGTGGAAATACCTGGAATGCAATACCTGACTCAGTGGTATTAAAAGGAACCTATCGGTGTTTTAATCAATCCGTTCAGGTATTGATCAAAGAAAAATTGATAACAATTGTTGAGTCAATCGCTCAAGCATTCAACATAAAAGCCGAAATTAATATTAATCCAGAAAATGCAGGCTACCCTGTTACCCATAATACCGAGGCAGAAACAGCTATAGCCATCTCTGTTGCCCAAGAACTTGTGGGGCTTGATAATGTTAATTGTCAACCAACACCCAGCATGGGATCAGAAGATTTTTCATTTATGCTACAGGAAAAACCGGGCTGTTACGTTTGGTTAGGTAATGGCTCATCAGAAGGAGACTGCTTATTGCATAACCCACGCTATGATTTTAATGATGAAATTTTACCTGTAGGTGCCAGTTACTGGGTAAAATTGGTGGAAAGAGTTTTGGCTCGTAAGTTAGATGAGCGATAGCGTTGACATAATTCATATGATGATTTATCAATCGTTGATGAGCAAGCCAAAATCTTGTAGTTATTAAACCTTATCTCCTTTAAGAATGTCCCCACATCAATTAATAAAAATTCCCTTATAAAAAAAGGGTTGTGACTCCTCTAGCTGAGCCTAGTCTTTTGATTAGCTAAATATTTGTCATTTAATCGACTGAATAACTCTGTTTTTTTAGAATTTAGATTTAAGCGAACTTAAAAGTCCCGCATATATTGGATTACAAAAGTCGCCGACCTCACTATCAGAATCAGATTCATAAGTAGAAACCCATTCGACAAATGTTTTTCCAGAATCAGTGATAGGATAAAGGGAAACTTTACCTAAATAATTTGAAACAAAATCTTTACTTACAGACCCTGGCCCATCATCAATACTATAAGAAAACGAATGGTTTTTACTATCAAATGATTGAAGTGTTTCATAAAAGACATCGTTGAGAATTCTTTTAGCACCAGTTTCTAGCCCTGATAGTTCACCCACTTTGTCAATTTTTTTAATGACTTTATCGCCCCAGGAAACTTTGTGGAAATCTTTAATCGTTTCCCATACGGTTTCTATGGAAGCGTCGACAACAGTTGAGTTGTAACATTTACCCATGTTTTTCACCTTTAAATTTAATGTTAGAAAAGTACTTTGTAATTTAGTTAATGAAGTCCCTTTGTTATAAATTAGTCTTCTGAAGTAGGTGCTTCAATAACAGCTGATGCAAAGCTTTGATATGCCTCCCAAATATTCTGAGCGATTGAGTCAGGAAACAGATGGAAATCCCCAGTTTTAAGCGCATTAACAATACCTTCAGAAACCAATGAAGCAGGTTCTGCCATATCTCCCATGCCAGCATCATTTGCCATGTCGGTTGCTATGGGGCCTGGATGAACGCTTAATACGCTAATACCTTTATCAGCCACACTATCTCTTAGTCCTTGGGTAATCGAATATGCAGCAGATTTTGATGCGGAATATGTCGTAAAATCACCAAAATTTCTAACAGATGCCACAGAATTTAATTGTACAAAAGCACCGCCAGAATTTTTTTCCAGTACAGGTACGAAAGCTTTTGCCATACGTATCAAACCAAAAGTATTAATTGTTAACTCCTGATTAAATACCTCCTCGACATCATCAGCTAAAGGGTTTGCTAACTTTAGTATGCCCGCATTATTAACAACAATTTGAACATCCGCTGCGACTTTGGCTAATTCTATAATGGATTCTGGCTTAGTCAGATCCACATATACAGGTACGACCCGATCAGAAAATTTTGCTACCAGCTCTGTTGTTTTTTCTAAATCCCTGACAGCGAGATATACTTTCTTTGCACCATGCTTAATAAATGACTCAACGATAGATTTTCCAATTCCTCTGTTTGCACCTGTTACCAGCGCAATTTTATCTTGAATTTCAAAACTCATTTTTATTCACCTCAATCAAAAAGTATTAAAAAATAAAACTATACCAATCGGTACAATTGATATTATTGTACCGATTGGTATAATTGTGTCAAGGTTATTTTTAAAAAAAATGTAGGGTTGCAATATGGTAGGTGGACGACAACTTCAGTTTGATAAGCAAGAAGCACTTGAAGCCGCAATGACTATTTTTTGGAAGAAAGGTTTTTTGGGGGCTTCGCTGGCAGATTTAACATCCAGTATGGGGATTAATAAACCGAGCTTATATGCGACCTTTGGCAACAAAGAGGATTTATTTGTGAGTGCAACGGAACATTATCTGAGCAACTATGCCGCACCTCACATTTTATTGCTTAACGCTTCAGGCCAGTCGCTGAACGAGCGATTATCAACTTATCTACTCTCTATAACAACAATGCTCTGTGACCCTTTAAAACCAGGCGGATGCTTTATCTCTGTTGCCACGAATGAAGCTGCTGGTGAATCGTTACCAGAAAAGGCTCATCAGGCAGTCATTAAAGCGAGTAATTTTACAGAAACTTATTTGACAGAGTTTTTTACATCTGAAAAAGACAAAGAGAATCTAACAACTGATATCGAAATAAGAAACTTGACGCTATTTATCATCACTTTTCTACATGGTATTGCTGCAATGGCTAGAAATGGAAAAACGCCTCAGCAAATCAAGTCTATTGTTGATATTGCTGTTAAGGTATTAAAATTATAACTACAAGCCGAAACCTTTAAGTTATTAAACACTCTCTTCTTTAAAGATGTCCCCCCACACATCAATTATTAGAAGTACCTTTACAAAAAGAGTTGCAACCCTTTTTTCATTATTTATTCAATTGCCT
>CAZZIX010000303.1:1847-3327 GCA_964654345.1 uncultured Methylomarinum sp. | reverse complement strand
AAATACAACACCTTATGTAACAATAAAAACCTCTTTTTCCCAAATATTCATGGGTTGTTAGCTCTCAGCTCTATCGCCGCCCAACTATCTCACCGAATGTAAAGTTGTTGGGTTGCCAAAAAGACGGTAGCCCAACCTACAAACTCTGATAACCTATAAAAAATAGCGGTTTTTTTACCTAATGCTATATTCCAAAATAATAAACTTCAACCTAATTAATTACTATGAGCAACCCCTTACTAGAAAAAACAACACTTCCTCAATTTTCCAAAATAAAACCAGCGCATGTTGAACCTGCTATTGATACTTTGTTAGCAGAAGCCAGGGAAGTTGTTGAACAAAAATTAATGGCTACCGATAGCTATACTTGGGAAAACCTGATTGAGCCAATTGAAGAGAGTGATGACAAACTTAATAAAGCTTGGTCTCCAATCAGCCATATGAATTCAGTTATTGATACAGATGAATTGCGTGACGCTTATAATGCTTGCTTACCAAAACTGAGTGAATATTCAACTGAAATGGGACAAAACAAAGCACTTTATTTAGCCTTTAAACAAATTTCAGATAGTAACGATTATTCTACTTTAGACCTCGCGCAACAAAAAATTATTACTAATGCATTAAGAGATTTTCACTTATCCGGCATTGGCTTAGATGAAAAAAAGCAACAGCGATACAAAGAGATTAAACAAGAGTTGTCTAAATTATCCAGCAAATATGAAGAAAACGTACTGGATGCAACTAACGCTTGGACTAAGGTTATTATCGATAAAAATGGATTAGCTGGATTACCTGAAACTGCCTTATTACAGGCTAAACAAACTGCTGAGAGCCAAGGCAAAGAAGGTTGGGTTATTACGCTACAATTCCCATCTTATATAGCCGTGATGACTTATGCAGATAATCGTGAGTTACGCAAAGAGCATTACACTGCTTTCGCTACTCGCGCCTCAGATCAAGGCCCAGATGCTAACAAATGGGATAACGGCAAAATTATGGAAGATACCTTGGCATTAAAACATGAAATTGCACAATTATTAGGCTATAACAATTACGCAGAATATTCTCTAGCAACAAAAATGGCTGAAACGCCAGAAAAGGTAATTGAATTTCTTGAAGATTTAGCTAAAAAATCCTTAGACAATGCACGTAAAGATCTTGCTGAGCTTCAAAAATTTGCGAAAGAACATTATGGAATTGATGAATTACAAGCATGGGACATGACGTATTTTTCAGAAAAAATGCGTCAACATTTTTACCAGTTATCTCAAGAAGAGGTTAAAGCTTATTTTCCTGAGACACGAGTGATACCTGGCTTATTTTCAGTGGTTGAAAAGCTTTATGGTTTAAAAATATCAGAAATTCTTGATTTTGATAGTTGGCATGACGATGTACGTTTCTTTCAAATTACTGATGAAGCAGGAAGTATACGAGGTCAGTTTTATTTAGATCTCTATGCGCGTGAGAAAAAACGGGG
>CAZZIX010000303.1:0-1747 GCA_964654345.1 uncultured Methylomarinum sp. | reverse complement strand
ATTTCTGGGCACTATCAAACCAATGAACCATTGCCTGATGATTTATTTCAAAAAATGTTATCAGCAAAAAACTTTCAGGCCGGAATGCAAATGGTAAGGCAATTAGAATTTAGCCTATTTGACTTTAAAATTCACCAAAATTACGATCCAGCCAAAGGCGGACAAATTTACCAGACACTTAAGAAAATTAGAGAACAAGTCGCCGTTGTTTCAGCACCTGAGTTTAATCGTTTTGCACACAGCTTTTCACATATTTTTGCCGGTGGTTATGCCGCAGGATATTACAGTTATAAATGGGCGGAAGTACTTTCCAGTGATGCTTATTCCTTATTTGAAGAAAAAGGAATTTTTGATCAAACTACTGGAAAATCATTTCTTCATAACATTTTAGAAAAAGGCGGCAGCCAAGATGCAATGGAGTTATTTATTGATTTTAGAGGACGAGAGCCTACTATTGATGCGTTGCTTCGACATACTGGAATCGCAGCATGAAATATAAAGACTTAAGAGACTTTATTAATCAGCTAGAAAAACAAGGTGAACTAAAACGAATAGCTGTTGAAGTTGACCCCTATTTGGAAATGACTGAAATTTGCGACCGTACCTTAAAACAAGAAGGTCCTGCTTTATTGTTTGAAAACCCGAAAGGTTCAAATATTCCTGTGTTGGCTAATTTATTTGGCACACCTCATCGAGTAGCCATGGGAATGGGGGCTGATTCAGTAACCGAGTTAAGAGAGATTGGCAAGCTACTGGCCTATTTAAAAGAGCCGGAACCACCAAAAGGCATGAAAGATGCCATGGAAAAAATCCCGGTTTTTAAACAAGTGCTCAATATGGCGCCAAAAGTTATTAAATCTCCAGCTTGCCAAGAAATTATCAGAGAAGGTGACGAAATTGATTTAAGCGTTTTTCCTATTCAGACCTGCTGGCCGGATGATGCCGCTCCTTTAATAACCTGGCCATTAGTGATTACTAAAGGCCCTAATAAAGACAGACAAAATCTGGGCATCTATCGTCAGCAAGTGATTGGTAAAAACAAAGTCATTATGCGCTGGTTAGCCCACCGAGGCGGCGCATTAGACTTTAAAGAATGGCAAGAAGAAAACCCAGGAAAACCCTTTCCAATTTCTGTCGCACTTGGGGCAGACCCTGCCACTATATTAGCTGCTGTGACTCCTGTACCTGATTCTTTATCAGAATATGCTTTTGCTGGATTATTACGTGGCAGTAAAACAGAGGTTGCAAATTGCTTAATTAATGATTTACAAGTGCCTGCCAGTGCAGAAATAGTTTTTGAAGGTTTTATTTACCCCGACGAAATGGCCGCAGAAGGCCCTTATGGTGATCATACAGGTTACTATAATGAAGTAGATGAATTCCCCGTCTTTACAATCGAACGAATTACACAAAGGCAAGCACCTATTTATCACAGTACTTATACTGGCAGACCACCCGATGAACCGGCAATTTTAGGTGTCGCATTAAACGAAGTTTTTATCCCTATTTTGCAAAAACAATTCCCAGAGATTATCGACTTTTATTTACCACCCGAAGGTTGTTCTTATCGCATGGCTGTTATCAGTATGAAAAAACAGTATGCGGGTCATGCAAAAAGAGTGATGCTAGGTACATGGTCTTACTTACGTCAATTTATGTACACCAAATTTGTAATTGTAGTTGATGATGATGTAGATGTGCGCAACTGGCAAGATGTAATCTGGGCAATTACCACACGAATGGATCC
>CAZZIX010000302.1:0-3361 GCA_964654345.1 uncultured Methylomarinum sp. | reverse complement strand
ATAGTTTCTATGGCGGTAGGAGAAGCACATATTATGAATATTTGCGTTGATCCAGCAGTGCAAAAACAAGGTGTAGGAAATAAATTATTAGAGAATATGATTGAGCTAGCTAATAAAAAAGCAGACACCATTTTTTTAGAAGTTAGGCCTTCAAATAAAGCTGCAATTTTGCTTTATGAGAAAAGAGGGTTTAATGAGATAG
Organism: uncultured Methylomarinum sp.; assembly: GCA_964654345.1. GTDB lineage: Bacteria > Pseudomonadota > Gammaproteobacteria > Methylococcales > Methylomonadaceae > QPIN01. Next base: position 3,159 of record CAZZIX010000302.1, on the reverse strand, counting down.
GTGTTCGTAAAGGCTATTATCCCGCTGTAAAGGGTAAAAGGGAAGATGCAGTGATATTAGCTCTTGATTTAGTTAGTTTGTTTAAGGAATAATGAAAAAGGGCTTAAAGCCTTCATAGAATCATAATTAAGTTAATCTGTTATTGATTATAGAAGATAAAATAATAATGAGTGATTTACCCAACTGCCCTCAATGTGGCTCAGAATATACATATGACGATGGAAATGTATTAGTTTGCCCAGAATGTGCGCATGAATGGACAAAGGATATTGCTGAAGAAGGTCTTGAGATAAAGACTATACAAGATGCTAATGGAAATATGCTTACTGATGGTGATACTGTTTCCGTGATTAAAGACCTTAAAGTTAAAGGCTCTTCCTTAGTGGTTAAAGTTGGAACTAAAGTAAAAAATATCCGCTTAGTTGAAGGTGATCATGATATTGATTGTAAAATCAATGGGATTGGTGCAATGAAGTTGAAATCAGAGTTTGTTAAAAAGGTTTAGTTTTTTCGTTTCCTTATGCTCTCGAAACAAGTGAAGTTGGAAATAGATTTTTCAATATATTTTGATTTTGTTCAGGAATTTTTACAACTAAGTTGATGTTTTCAGAAAATTCCTGGTCAAGAATAATACCTTTTAATTTAGCTAGGTGATACTCGAAATTTTGCATTTGTTTGTATTCTAATTCTAGCTTAAATTCTGTATATTTAATGAATTCACTAATGGAACTTGCCGCTATAGCTTTTTTTGCCGTGTTCCCATAAGCTCGGGTAAGTCCGCCAGCCCCAAGTTTTATTCCTCCATAATAGCGGATAACGATACAAATAAGATTAATTAAATCCTTACCTTCTAAATGTAGAAAAATTGGTTTTCCAGCTGTGCCACTTGGCTCTCCTGCATCATTAAACCGAGTGATTATTTTTGTGGCTGATTTAATGCGGTAGGCATAAACAATGTGTGAGGCATTTGGATGTTGTTGATGTTGTTGATTTAGTTGTTGCAGAGCTTCGTTTTCAGATTGGCAGGGGATAAGCATACCGATAAAACGAGATTTTTTAATTATGTCTTCTATTTCTACAGTAGATTTGACACAATTCATTGTAGACCTTGTTTAAAAATGATTTTTTGAAAGAAAATTACTCGTTTCAAAAGGATGATTTTCAATTAAAATAGTAAAAGTGTAAGGGCATATGCACCCGCATACGTCATACCAAAATAGAAGAAAGAAATGGTTAAACTAGCAGCAGTATTAATTAATAGGACTTTTTTAATTATATAAGTAATCAGTATAAAATCCCAAAGTACGAGCAAACCCATTAAATAGTAGCTTAATGAATCTTCAGTCACTGTTAGCCATATAACAACGGGGACTCCAAAAAAAGCAATAACATTTTCGCAAAATAAAACAGCGGTTAATATTTGTACATATAAATGCGTTGTTTTATTGAGGAATAATATAAGTCCTACAAAAGAAAGTGTTAATGTTGTTTCAATAAGCACTTCAAAAAGTGCTTCAAATGGATCTATCATGTTGGCTTGAATAAAAAGCTCAACAATAAAATAAAACACTAAGTTTTGGTTAAGAAAACGAGTAGACCTAGGTAAGTCGACAGGGTTGGCATTTAACCAGCAAAGCGGTAAATACAGTTTAAAATTATCCATAATTACAGTCGGTTTTATTAATGATTAAAAAGGTTTTTTAGCTTAGGTACTGGTTTATGCATAGTCACCTCTACCTCTTTATCTTCCCTTTGATAGTGATTATATTGATCTTGATGATGATTATATTGATCTTGATTAATTTGTTCTTGGTAATGATTAAATTGATCATTTTGTTCTTGAACAATATCTTTTGTTTGTTTAATAAGCGTGTTAATTCTTGCTCTTGTTTTTTTGTTTTTACCTACAGGCTCCTTGATTGGGAGAACCATACGCCAAAATGTTAAGCTTTTTTCGAATAAGCCAGATAAGTTTTCACTAAGATTTAGTTTTTTCTGTCGTTCTCGTAATTTATTGACAATTAATTTTCCATGAAATTTAGCCATCAATAAGTGCAAAGGTAGTAAGAAAAAAATCAAAATTAAAATAAAAGCAGGGCCGATGATTGGGTCAAAAAGTAACTGTACAACTCCCATTGTTACTTCTGCGAAAACAAGTAAGGTAGCAATAAACCCTAAAATAATTAGTGTGGACATATTGACTCTATCTTTCCAGATTTCCAGATAGTGTTCAACTTCTGGAAAATAGACGTCATCAATATCACGAATACTTTTATCCAATGAATTTAGAACGCGGTAAGAGCGGTCATTTTCAATATTTAACAAGCGATAATCAATTTCTGACATAGAAGAGTTTTTACCCGATTGAGATTCATCGGATAAAAGAATAAATTGTCCGGTGTGGATGCCTAAATCAGCCAATTTTCTTTGCCATGAAGAGATTATATCTTTGCTTTTACTGGAATCAATACTGATTTCTGAGTGATCTATAATGAAAACAAATTTATTTGTATCTTGCTGGGCAATAATTTCTTCAATGGTATTTTTTGTAAGCTCAGGCGTTGCTTCAAATAAGTCAGTAAAAACTAATATTAAGTCTGATAATTCTAGGATGTGCTGAGTTAATGCCGGCTGAACGGAGTTTTCTGATGATGCATTTAAAACAGGTGTATTAATAAATAGCTTTCCCTTGAGCTTTTCACTATTTAGGGTTTTAAGTTCCAGGTAAGCATTTGTTTTACTACCTTCTCCTGCTGCTATTTGCTCTATTTTATGGCTAATTTGATAGAAAGGCAGACGGTGATCCGAATCCAGTGCTGTTCCAGGTAAAGTTACTGGTGTTGGCTGGGGGGTATATTGATAAACAGTAAATTTATGATTGGAGGAATGAAGATTTGTATTTAAATATCTATTAATAAACTCTGATTTAGCGGCTGAAAAACCGCCAATTAAACTGACTATTGGCCACCAAGAACTTTTTATTGATGCTGTATCGCTATCATCAATTAAGCCTAAGTCGTACTCTAACTGATCAAGTTCATGATAAGTTTTACTGACTTGTTGTAAAACGGGGTTAGAAGCAGAAAAATGATTGTCAAGATTAACTAAATGTTTGCTTATTGTTTTTTCAGCCATACTAATGAACCTTTAATAATTATA
>CAZZIX010000301.1:0-3380 GCA_964654345.1 uncultured Methylomarinum sp. | reverse complement strand
TTTTTTTAAACTGCAGGATGATGAGAAATAGCTATAAAACTAAATTATCAATTTTCTTTAGCTCTCTTAAGACAGCTTATTCTGAAAAAAATTAATAAACTCTGCAACTTGCCGTGGTAGATATTGACGACTAGGATAGACTAACTGTAGCCCAGTTTTTTCATTATCACTATGTTGAAAGCCGAGTACAAAATCATCCAGAATAGTATGTAGCTTCCCTACTGTAAGGTCTTGTTTCACATCCCAGATTGATTTATAGGCAATACCAACACCAGCCAAGGCCCATAGCCGAATGATTGCACCATCATTACTGATAAACGCTTGATTTACTTTAATGGTTTGTTGTCCTTCCTCAGAATGAAATCGCCATTCATTTAATGGCTCACCAAGCCGCTCCATCACTAAACAACGGTGCTGTTTTAAATCTTTTGGTTGCTTTGGTAAGCCGCGCTTTTCAAGATATTCAGGTGACGCAACTAATACCCGATGATTATTGGCAAGGTGACGAGTGATTAGATTGCTATCGGGTAAGTTCCCAAACCGAACACCTAGATCAAACCCTTGCTCAACTAGATTCATCACTCCATCAGTAAGATGTAAATAAGGTGTTACATCAGGATGCAAATTAATGAATTCAGACAGTGCAGGTGCAACAAACTGCCTTCCAAAATCAGATGTTGCGGTAATACGCAGTTGGCCAGACAAGTTTTCTTTATCATTCAGTAACAATGCTTCTGCACCTTCTACTTCTGCCAATACTCGTAGGCATGCATCATAAAAATCTTGTCCAGCATCGGTTAATGAAATTTTGCGTGTGGTGCGGTTCAAAAGCCGGGTATTGTAATGTTGCTCTAAAGCATTAATACGTGCTGTCATACTGGCTGGGGATAATCCAATCTGCCGCCCAGCAACAGCTAACCCACCCGCTTTTACCACCTGAACAAACAGCTCCATATTATCTATTTTGCTCATATTCTTCATTAATTATGAATAATGTTTTCAGTATTTAAGCAATTGTTATTGTTTATTGCAAGTATTACACTGTCTTCACGTTATAAATATAAGTGAGGGGAAGTAGAAATGAATATTGAGATAAACCATGTACTGGTTCGCACCCGTCATCTTAAAAACATGATTCATTTTTTGATACAAACGGTGGGTTTAGAAGAAGGCTTCCGACCACCGTTTAATTTTCCTGGCGCTTGGCTATACAGCGATGATAAACCTCTGATACATTTGGTTGAAATCAATCCTGATGATAAAGGTCAATCAGATTATCTCGGTAGCCAAACCGCTGTCTCAGAAAGCGGTATGGGAGCTGTTGACCATATCGCTTTTAGCGGATGTAATTATCCACATTTGATTAAGCGTCTTAAACAACAAAAATTTAAATATTTTGAACGAATAGTTCCATTAACGAATGAACATCAGGTTTTCGTCGAAGGCCCAGATGGATTAAGAATAGAATTGTTATTTAAAACAGATGAAATTTTGAATAAAACAAATAATTGAGGTGCAAAAAATGAAAGCAATTGGTTTATACAAATACCTTCCCATTGAAGATAAAAATAGTCTTCAAGATTTGAATTTAGAAAAACCTGAAGTTAGTGGCCATGATTTACTGGTAGAGGTAAAAGCTATTTCGGTTAACCCGGTTGACACTAAAGTACGCGCTCCAAAAGATAAAGTTGAAATAGAACCTAAAATTTTAGGTTGGGATGCATCGGGTATTGTAGTTGCTATAGGTTCGGAAGTTGAACACTACTCTGTAGGTGAGAAGGTCTATTATGCAGGTGATATAACTCGCCAAGGTTCTAACAGTGAGTTTCAGATTATTGATGAACGTATTGTGGGTAAGAAACCAGAGTCTTTATCTTTTGCAGAAGCCGCCGCTTTACCACTAACGAGCATCACTGCATGGGAAGCCTTGTTTAATAGACTTGGTATTTATCAACAAGGCGATGATGCAGGGAAATCTATTTTAATCATTGGGGGGGCAGGGGGTGTTGGTTCAATCGCCATTCAACTGGCAAGAAAAGTTGCCAAATTAAATGTAATCGCAACCGCCTCAAGGGATGAGTCACGCGATTGGTGCTTGAAGCTTGGTGCTAACACCGTCATTAATCATCGTAATGCTTTAGACAAAGAACTAGCTACGGTAGGCATTCCCCATGTAGATTATATTTTCTGCCTTAATAATACAGATCAACACTGGTCAGCAATGGCAGAAGCAATCAAACCACAAGGTAAAATATGCTCAATTGTTGAAGCTACAACAGTCGATCTTGGTCTATTAAAAAGTAAAAGCGTAAGCTTTGTCTGGGAGTTTATGTTTACTCGATCTATGTACCAAACACCAGATATGATAGAGCAACAACGACTATTAAATACAATTGCTGATTTGGTGAATGAAGGAGAACTTGTTACCACAATAGGTAAGCTTATTCAGCCCATTAATGCAGAAAACTTGCGCAAGGCACATGCAATGATTGAGCAAGGTAATGCAATTGGAAAAATTGTATTAGCTGATTGGAATTAAAATCTTAACAAGGAATAATGATGAAAATATTACTAGTAACCGCTGGGTATTCAATATTTGATGCAAAAGGACAGTTAAACAGCTTTCTTGCCTATCTGACTGAAAAAAATTTGATTGAAAAAGGTCATAAGATAAAAATTTCAGATGTAACAAAAGATACCTGGAATGTGGATAGAGAAGTTGCAAAACTGTTATGGGCTGACACAATAATTTATATCACACCCATTATGTGGTTTAACATGCCCGCACCGATGGTCAAGTGGTTAGGTGAGGTTTTGCTCTATGAAAAAACATTTGTTATTACAGAGGCATATGGTGAAGGTGGTCAGCTTCCAGCTGAAAAATTTATGATAGTGACCACATCAAATATGAAAGCGAGTGATTTGGGGAAAGGCTTCGTTTTAAAAAAGGCGCCTCATATTGATGATATTTTGCAACCATTGATAATGACTAATACTTATCTGAGTATTCGAGATCAAATACCAACATTTCATGCTGGGAATGTGATTGCAGGGGATACCAGTTGGATTGAAGCAGCTTATCTAGAACACCTTAATACTCATTTTAAGTAAGGAGCGAGGGTATTAACAATATCCTCGTTCGTAAGGACTATAAGGTGACAAATTTAGCTGTCCTTTTTGTTAATACTCTATTGATATACTTATAAATATCTTTTGTTCTTTTATAATCACCATGGCTAGCAATCACTTTTTTACAGTTTATGACATAGATGTTTTTTGCCTGTTTTTGGATATAGGACTTGTCTTCTGGCTCATATAGCCCTAATGCATTATCCCATTCTGCAATTTTGTAGGCTATTGATAAAATCTCATCGTTCTTA
>CAZZIX010000300.1:0-3390 GCA_964654345.1 uncultured Methylomarinum sp. | reverse complement strand
GATGAAGCTATTTTTCACTAAGTTTTTACTCCTAAAGAATCAGTCTCACCTATTTCGAATATTTCAATATCGCTGATATGATTAACCTGATCTAAAATTAAAGCGATAGCATTATAATAGACTACTTTGTTGCGCCCTGTTTCTTTGGCATAATATAAGGCTTGGTCAGCTTGGTCTAACAAAATATTAGGTGATTTCTTGGTATCAAGAAAAATGTAGCCAGTACTCACTGTGATTTTGCCAACTTGAGGGAACACATGGTTTTCTATTGTTTTTCTAAATCTGTTTAAAGCTATCTCAGCACCTTTTCTATCACAACCGGTTAGAACAATTATAAATTCTTCACCACCAAATCTGAATAGAATGTCTGAATATCGGAATGCAGATAACATAAAACGTGAAAACAATAATAAAACTTCATCTCCCATAAGATGTCCATATTGGTCATTTACCTGTTTGAAATGATCTATATCAAGTATTGCAATCCATGAGTTTTTATCATTATTACGAGCTTTCTTAGATTGTTGTTTTGAATGATTGATAATATTTTCAAGATTGTTATCAAAGGTATGTCTATTTAATAAACCGGTTAATTGGTCTCGATCTTTTTCATCTATAATTTTTAATAAGTTACTATAAACCTTCAATAAACTAAGGATATAGATCCAGTTTTCGGGGTGGATATTCTGCCAATCAATCACTAAAGTTCTTTGAATATTGCCTATATTATGAATAGGAAAAACTGTTTGCTGAATATCATTTTCCAATAAACATTGGTAATCTTCATTTTTTATTTGCTCAGAAGGAAAGTATTGATTTACTCTTTGATAAAACGGAATGGGTGTGCTCAATATATCCAAAACATCTTTTAACAAGAGTTTGTTAGTAGATTTATTATCCGTGTCTCCATAAACTTCATAAAGATTTACTTTATGTACCCCTTGAATATTTTTCAGTTTTTTAATAAAGGTGCAGGTAAGAAGAACGTAGTCTTTATTTGCTGTCAGATCAATAATTGATTTTAACCTAATCTCATTATCAATTAGGTCAGTTTGCTTGTTTTTAGTTGTTATCATATTATTTTAAGAAATTTTAAAGATTGAAAATTTCTATAAAAGGGCTTGGTTTACTATAATGATAACCTTGGGCATAATCGACACCAATTTCTTTTAAAATATCTACAATCTTCTGGTCTTCAACAAACTCTGCAATGGTTTTTTTACCCATCACTTGACCAATTTCATTAATAGACTTAACCATTGCTCTATCAATAGGGTCTTTTTCAATATCTTTAACAAACATACCGTCAATTTTAAGAAATTCCACAGGTAGATTTTTTAAATATGCAAAAGATGATAATCCACTGCCAAAATCATCTAGTGAAAACCGCACACCAATTTGCTGTAAACCAGAGATAAGAGATTGTGCTTGAGATAAATTATTAATAGCAGATGTTTCAGTTATTTCAAAAACCAGTTTGTCGGTTGGGAATTTTAATCTGTTAATCAGTTTTATAATAAAAGGAAGTAGACTTGCATCTGCCAGGCTTTGTCCCGAAAGGTTAATACTAAAGCTCTCTAATTCATCCAGAATAGCTTTATGTTCATTAAACCAAAGTAAAGTGTGTTCTATTACCCAGCAATCAATTTTAGTGGCTAAATTAAATCGCTCTGCTGCGGGCAAAAATACACCAGGAGGTATAATAGATTTATCTTTATCAACTAAGCGTAGTAAAACTTCATACTTTGGTATACTGAAAGCAGGATCTAATGACACGATTTTTTGTGCATAGAGTGCAAATTGATTTGAAACTAAGGCATCTTCAATTTTAGTTAGCCATTGACGTTCCTCTGTCTTTTTATTGAGGTATTTGTCATCTTTACGAAACAAATAAACTTTATTTCTACCCGTATTTTTTGCTGCATAACAAGCAGTGTCAGCTAATTTTAATACTTGCGATGCCTGGTCACCTTTTTTTATGGTGACAACACCTATACTCGACCCTACTTTTAAAGTTTTTTTGTCCCAAACAAGTTGAAATTCACTTATACACTGCCGTAAAACTTCTGCTATTTGAAGTGCTTTTTCTTGTTCGCAATGTGGTAAAACAAGGGCAAATTCATCGCCACCTAAACGAGCCAATTTGTCATGTTTTCTTCCAACTTGTTTCATCAAGCTACTTAATTGACGTAATAGCTCATCACCTGCTAAGTGACCTGCTGTATCATTAACATTTTTAAAATGGTCTAAATCAATAAAACATAAAGCATGCGTTTCAAATTCTTCTGTGTTTCTTAACAACGCGTCCAGATGAAGTTGAAATTCATATCGATTAATTAAACCTGTTAATGGGTCATGTGAAGCTCGGTAAGCATTATCTTTTGCGATTTTTCTTTCTTCAGTTATATCTTCTTGAGTAGAGATAAAATGAGTAGCTAAACCAGCTTCATCATTAATGGGGGTTATGGTTTCTCTTACCCAGTATAAATCCCCATTTTTCTTCTTATTTTGTAAGGAACCATTCCATGCATTACCTTGTTTTAACTGCTCCCATACTTCCGGATGGTCTGTTAGGGCGTTGAGGCTTGATCGTAATAAGGAAATATGTTCCCCAACAATTTCCTCTTTTTTATAGCCGGTTATTGTTTCAACCTGAGGATTTATATATTCTACAATACCCTCAATATTAGCCATTACAACAAGGTTGGGGCTTTGTTTTACAGCAGTTGAGAGCTTATTTAATTCCTTTTGGTTTTTTATTCGCTCAGAAATATCTCTTAAAAAACATGAAAAATACTGTTGATGATTTGATCTCCAGGTAGAAAGAGAAAGTTCTATAGGGAAAATAGTCCCATTTTTCTTCAAGCCTTTAACTTGAATTGCTTGATTGAAGAGCTTAGGGTTTTTAGTTGTATTGGCTTGTGCAAACCCTTGTAAATGTTTATTTAAGTATTCCTCAGGAATCAGTTTGTTAATTGAATGGTCTAAAATTTCATTTTCTGTATAGCCAAAAACCACACTTGCTGCGCGATTCCAAAATGTTATTTCACCTAAATGATTAGCCGTAACTATGGCATCATTTGCTGATTCTGCAATGGCTTGAAATTTAGATTCAGATTCGCGTAATGATTTTTCGGCAGTAATCTTCTGTATTAAGACTTTTAAACGATGTTCTAATAAATTCCAATTAATAGGTTTTTGAATATAATCTTCAGCGCCTGCACTAAATGCAGTATCAATAACGGACTGATCATCCAATGCTGTAACAATAATAATAGGAATTGAATTTATTTGAGGATTCGAATGTTTTTTTAACTGGCGGCAAGCTTCAAACCCATCAAGATCAGGCATAGATGCATCCATCAACACAAGCTGTGGCTGTTCTTTACA
>CAZZIX010000299.1:0-3398 GCA_964654345.1 uncultured Methylomarinum sp. | reverse complement strand
AAAGTAGAATGTAATTTTTTTTCTAATTCTACAATACGCAGTTCTGATTGCTGATTTTGGATCTGTAACCTTTCAATTTGCTTACTGGTTAAACTATCCGATGCTTTTAACGACTCAATTTTTCCCTGGACTAAATGGACAGTTTTTTGTGCTTCATTAACAGCCAGCTCAATAGTGTGCTGTTTAGAATCAATCTGTAATCTTTCTTCGCCAAGCTTTTCTTTATTACCTATTAGTGTTTCAATTGTTTGTTCAGCCATTAGTTTTAGACCTTCTGACTCATCAACCGTTTCAGCAATCTCCGTTATTTCAATCATGATTTCTTCAATATCATAACTAATCTGATTTAAACGTTGCTGTTGTTGTTCCTGCTTAGCCGAATAAGCACTAAACTGAGCATTTTTTGCTGAATATTCAGAACCGAGTATTTTATCTTTTTGTTGTAATTCTTCTCTATTTGTTTCTGAAATTTTAAGTATTTTTTCTGTTTCATCTAACTGATCTTCAAACACCTCTATTTCATTATGTAATAAATCACGTTTTTGTTTTAAAAGACGTAATTCTTTTTCACGTTGTAATACACCCTGCTTACTATCGCTAGACCGAGAAATATTTATCCAGTCTCTAGCAATCCAATCTCCCTCTGGCGTAATGACAGATTCATAAGCTTTTATTTTTAAACTAAGCGCTTTGGCTGACTCAAGATTTTCTGCATAGTAAATTCCAGTCAACAATCCACTTAAATCCCATACTGATGATATTTTATTTAATAAAAGAGGAAAACCGTTTTCCTGTTCCACTGTTTTGGGCTGATGAGTGTTAAATACAGTCACAGATTGATCGGTTAAATACTGCAATCCTTGAATAATATCCTGAGTATCTTTAACACAAATGGCTTCCAGGTAACGCCCTAAAACTATCTCAACCGCATTTTCCCAGCCGGATTCAACGTCTAAAAACTCAGCAAGTCGCTGATTATTAGATAAATCCATTTTCTCTAACCATTGAACAAGATTTTTTTTATCCTTACCCATAGCATGTTGTTGCAACAATTCTAAAGAGGTTATTTTACCGCTCATTTTTTGCAATTCAGAACGGTTTTGATGCAATTGATCGTGAAATTTTTTCATTTTTTCCCGAAAATCAATAATTTGACTATAAACTGCCTCAAGCTTTTCTTGCAAATCCTCTCTATCTGTTTCAATCAATTCGATACTACTATCCAGCGATGCTATTTCAGTTTTTAAATCTAATTGTGATAATTCATTACGTTCAGTCTGGAGTCTGTCTAGTCTTTGTTGTAATTGCTGAGACTGATTTGTTAAATGAGATAATTTGACCCTTTGCACCTCAGCCTGTTCATTATATTTAGAGCTTTCTGTTAAATAATCTTCCCACTGTTGTTGCCATGTAGTCTTAGTTTTTTGCAACTGTTGCTGAATCTCTAAATTATCTTCATATTGCTCAGCCGCTACAATTTTACTTTCTTCTGCCTCTTCAAGTGATACTTTAATTTCTTCGAGTTGTTGAATATCCTGTTCACAATCATTTTTTGAATGAGCTGCCTGTTGCTTTAAACGATCAACTTCAATCACAGTTTCTTCGTGATTAGTTTCGTTATGTTTAATCGTTTGCTCTAAACGACTAACTTCTGCCACTACATGATAATAGTCTTCTTGTGCAGAATCGACTAATTGCTGCTGCTGTTTTTGCTCTACTCGTTTTGTATCTATGGATTTATCTATTTGCCGAAGTAACTCAAATAAGCGGTTATGTTCTGCTGCAATATCTTGTAATCGAGTTTCTAATTGTGCTGATGTTTGATGATAACTATTCCATCGTATTGCCAACAGCTCTCGTTTATACTGTCGTTCTTGTTTTTTTAGCCCCGTAAATTTTTCAGCTTTTTCTGATTGTCGTTTTAAATTTTCAAGCTGTTTTTCAACCTCTTCTCTCAAATCATCTAATCGTTCTAAGTTTTCTCTGGTATGTCGCATGCGAGTTTCAGTCTCATGCCGACGTTCCTTATATTTTGAAATTCCCGCCGCTTCTTCTATATGGATTCGTAACTCTTCGGGCTTGGACTCAACCATTCGAGAAATCGTCCCTTGCTCAATAATTGCATAACTTCTTGCACCTAGACCTGTGCCTAAAAATAAATCAGTCACATCTTTACGTCGGCATTTAGTACCATTCAATGCATATTGGGACAGGCCATCTCTACTGACCTGTCTTCTTATTGAGATTGAACTATATTTAGAATATTCACCACCGGCTTTGCCTTCACTATTATCAAAAATCAACTCAACAGTAGCAATACTGAGTGGCTTTCTACCTGACGACCCATTAAAGATCACATCTGCCATGTTTCCACCACGTAAATGCTTGGCAGAACTTTCCCCCATCACCCAGCGCACTGCATCAATAATATTTGATTTTCCACAACCATTAGGCCCAACAACAGCGGTTAAATTGCCTTTAATAGTAATTGTGATTGGATCTGCAAAAGACTTAAATCCAGAAAGTTTGATTTTATCCAGCTTCATTACTGGTAGAATATCCCGTTAAATTGAATTAACCCAGCATTATACATTTCACGCCCTTAATGTACCATCTTAAAAGACATGGTTTTTATCAAGATCCAATGTTGTTATTTTTTGAAAAATCACTCTCCTTTTAATTAGGCGTTTACATATTTTAATTATTAAATTAACAAATCATGAGTAGCAAACCTTCTAAAACCCTTGATACCTTCGACAACCCCAGGCCAGGACGCGATTTTACAATTCGCATAGATATACCTGAATTCACCTGTCTTTGTCCTATGACAGGTCAACCTGATTTTGCGACAATTACTATTGAATATGTGCCTAATAAACTCTGTGTAGAACTAAAATCTCTTAAATTATATATGTGGTCTTTTCGTGAACAAGGTGCTTTCCATGAAGCTGTTACTAATGAAATGCTAGATGACATTGTTAAAGTCATTTCTCCAAACTTTATTCGTATTCGTGCCGAATTTAATGTTAGAGGAGGAATCTATACCACGGTAATAGCTGAACATAAAGATCACAATTGGAATGCTCCTGTATTAGTCAACTTACCTTAATATTTACCATGGCTGGAAAAACTTTTTACACTAGCGATATAGCAGTCGCTTTAAAATATGACGGTCAGAATGCTCCTAAAGTAACGGCTAAAGGTGAAGGTATTTCAGCCGAACAAATTCTTGAGCTGGCTGAAAAACACGGTATACCTTTACAAAATGAGCCTGAACTTGCAAGAATTTTAGCCCAAGTTCCAATAGGTGATGAAATACCGCAGGAACTTTATATTGCAGTGGCAGAAATCATTTCTTTTGCCTATTTTCTGAGTGGTAAAGTACCCGATAATCTAAA
>CAZZIX010000298.1:0-3411 GCA_964654345.1 uncultured Methylomarinum sp. | reverse complement strand
GCACTCGTTTGGATTAGCCTGCTAGTCCTGCTCTCGTGCGCCTGGCAGCTAACCAGTTCTCAACTCCCCTACCCTGTCAATATCACATTGAAAGACTACTAGGAGGCTGTCCGAGAATAGAGAACCTATTGCGAAAAAGCTGAATTTGGCCGCATTTCCCCCTTGTTTTCGTTAAATAGCGCAACTATTCGCCTCAAATAATGGAAAAATTTGACTCAAATCAGCGTTCCCTCGCTACGGCTTCTATTCTCGGACAACACTTCCTGGTGCTCCGTTAATATTCTGTTGACGCGGGAGTGTTAGCCCTCATTTCTCACCAGCCTGACAAGCCCTCGCTAGCTATCTGAATCCACAAGAAATTTAATTCAGTCGAAAAACATACTGGTATTCTATTCCTTCATGAAATTCTTTGTGCATCCAAATAGCTAAGCGATCATCTCATCAACGGGTGAGATATGTGGGCTAAATTCAACAAGTAATCAATATCTAAGGATGATGAATTCTAAAATCAATAAAACTCATAAGCATAACTTTATATATCGTCCAGATATTGATGGGCTTCGAGCTATTGCAGTTATCTCAGTGCTTCTGTTTCATGTCGATCACGAGTTATTGAGTGGTGGATTTGTTGGTGTTGATATTTTCTTTGTTATTTCAGGTTATCTTATTACATCAATACTTTTAAGAGACATTGAAGCAGGACAGTTTTCATTTCGTACATTTTACGATAGACGTATCCGTCGAATTTTTCCTGCTTTATTCTTTGTGCTATTGGTTTCTTCCGCAGCTGCTTTTATTGTTTTATTTCCAATCGATCTTTATAATTTCTCGCAAAGTCTGGTGGCGGTTTTATTATTTCTATCGAATATTTTATTTTGGAAAGAAAATGATTATTTTGATGCTGCCTCGGATACTAAACCGCTTTTACATACTTGGTCACTGTCTATAGAAGAACAGTTTTATTTTCTGTTTCCTCTGTTTATTTTGGTGGTCTATCGGTTTTTTCTGGGTGATTTTAGAACAAAGCTTTTTTTGTTTCTTAGTATCATACTTTCTATTTCTTTTCTGCTGAGTATCTTTATGGTCAACAATAGACCAGCAGCTGCTTTTTATTTGTTGCCTACTAGAGGCTGGGAACTGATGTTGGGTGGGCTTGTGTCATTACTACCAGTCGTGAATTCTGAAATTAACTTCAGAAGCTGGCTGGCGGCTATGGGGTTGGTTTTTATTATTATAAGTACTGTCTATTTTAATAAAGATATATCTTTTCCTGGTGTCAATGCACTACTGCCATGTGTGGGTGCAGCTTTGATTATTTATGCTAATCACCTTAGAGACAACATGAATTATATGGGGCGTTTTCTTTCCTTCAAACCTTTTGTTATTGTAGGCATGATTTCGTATTCACTGTATTTATGGCATTGGCCTGTCATTGTTTTTTCTAAACATTACTGGATGCAACCGCCTGGTTTGTTATTTGTTTTGGTTTTATCACTAGTGATTGCTTTTATATCATGGAAATATATCGAGCAACCCTGTCGTAAATTGCTCAGTAATCAATGCTTGTATTCAAGTTTATTATTGATTATTTTACTGTTGTTGGCATTTGGAATGCTGGGATATTTCAGCAAAGGCTACCCTGAGCGTTTTCCAAAAAAGTTTTCCTTCATGTATGTGGACGATAATGGTTTGAAAGACCCTTATAAAGAAAGTTGTTCTGCCTGGACTAATGGAGGAATTTCGTTAGATAAAATTAAACATGGGTATAGTTGTCTTCTTGGGAATAAAAATAAAAAAAATATATCTTTTGTTTTGATGGGTGATTCTCATGCAGTCAGTTTATATAGTGGAATAGACCATTCAGCGAATGTTAATGGAAAAAAAGGATATTTTTTCGGCCATTCTTCCTGTAATCCAGTTCAAGGAGTGATGGAGAAAAGGGAAAATGAAAACTTCAAATGTGAGTTATATAAAGAGGTTTTTTACAAAAAAATATATGCGGATAGCAATATTAAAAAAGTTATATTGTCAGCGAGGTGGGCAGCCTATTTGTACGGGTCAACTCATGATTTAGGTCCTGCTGAGCCAGCTACACCCATCAAATACCTTCTTCGGGTTTCTAGGCAGCCTGAAAGGCAGCTTTTATTGCCTGAAAGAGAATTTTATTTTTCACAAAAAATGAAAGAAACGATTTTATCACTCATTAATTCTAATAAAAAAGTAACTATTATATCAAGCGTACCTGAAGTTGGTTATAACGTTCCAAACTATATGGCTCGTAAATTCATGAATGGAATTGAAACAGAACTCATTGATAACCGTGAATATTTTTTTGAACGCCATGCATTCCTCCTTGATTTCTTTAAAGAACTGGAAAAAATTGATGGTGTAAACATTATCTATCCTCATAAAATACTTTGCGAGGATAAAAAAACATGCTTATATGAGATTAATGGTCAGCCTCTTTATTACGATGATCATCATTTGAGTGTAAAAGGATCAGAGTTTATTTCTCCAATTTTTGATGAAATTTTCGCTTATTAGCGTAAGCCAAAATCTGATAAATAATGGCAAAAATTAATGAGTTAAGAAATCATGGTGTTAGCAATCGTAGACTGATGAGATGGTTTCAACCCTATACATTGTTGATATCAAGATTTAACGATTGATTAATCAAGAATATCAATGGCGCTACGAGTTGCTCGACCTGATTTGGGCCACCAAGATCGGAGATTTGTGTCGCTGTCAGGTTGTTTTGTCCGCAGATGACGATATGATTAAATGGTTCAAGATCCATATTAACGTTTAAGCTGATACCGTGATAGCTACAGCCATTACGTACACGCAATCCTACGGATGCAATTTTAGACTGGTTGACATAAACACCAGGGAAACCTTCCCAGGTTGTTGCTTTGATTGCATACTGACTGAGTAGATTAATGATCGCTAACTCTAGACCTGCGACCAATTTTCGTATGCTCAATTTTCTTCTGTGTAAGTCCAGTAATAGATAAATGATTAGCTGACCTGGACCATGATAGCTGATTTGTCCACCTCGGTCAGATTGAATAACAGGTATTGTTGACTGCGGTTTTTCGGCTCCAAGACTATTGCTGCCAATGGTGTAGACAGGATGGTGTTGTAAGGCCCAGATTTGATCTGCAGTTTTATCTGTGCGTTGTGCGGTGAATTCACGCATGGATGCATACGTCGATTGGTAGTTTTGGAGTTCTGTCTGGATTATTTTGGTGTGGACCGTCTGGTTTTCCATCTTTTCTATCAAATCGGCGTTTGAGATTAAGTACTCGACCATCATTATTTTAACAATTTTACGCAGGATTTATTATCATATTCATGGCGCATAAACGGGCGCATAAACGGGCGCATAAACGGGCGCATAGTGAGCTATGT
>CAZZIX010000297.1:0-3432 GCA_964654345.1 uncultured Methylomarinum sp. | reverse complement strand
TAGCTAAAATTAGAAAAGGTGATATTGAGGAAGGTACACGCGATTTAGAAACAGCAGTTAGTCTTGATCCCGATAATTCCATTATGCGTAGTTATTTGGGAAAAGCTTATTATGAACTAAAAAATGATGGTTATGCAGCAACTGAATTGAATATTGCTAAAGAAGTTGATCCGAACGACCCGACTCCTTGGTTTTATGATGCTATACGAAAGCAGACTACTAATCGGCCGATTGAAGCTTTACATGATATGCAAAAGGCAATTGAGTTGAATGATAATCGAGCAGTGTATCGTTCAAGTTTGTTATTGGATGAGGATCATGCATCAAGAAATACTAGTCTTGCCCGAACATATAATGACCTAGGCTTTGACAGTGTAGCCTCACAAGAAGCATATAATTCTCTGAACTATGACCCAGGAAGCTGGTCAGCCCATAGGTTTTTATCAGATTCTTTCGCTAAAAAATCTCGGCATGAGATAGCAAGAACCAGTGAGTTACTCCAATCGCAATTATTGCAACCTCTCAGCAGCAACCCAACTCCTCCAAGACTCGCATTTTCTGATGTAAATATTATAGCTGGAACCAGTCCATTTACTCCCGGCTTCAATGAACTATCGACTTTGTATGACCGCAATCAAACTAGGTTGTTAACCTCTGTTTTTGGTGGGAATAACAATTCATTAGGCAATGAAGCTGTTCTCTCTGGTTTGTATAACAACA
Source organism: uncultured Methylomarinum sp. (assembly GCA_964654345.1). Taxonomy (GTDB): domain Bacteria; phylum Pseudomonadota; class Gammaproteobacteria; order Methylococcales; family Methylomonadaceae; genus QPIN01. The sequence goes on along the minus strand of CAZZIX010000297.1, from coordinate 2,712 downwards.
TTGCATATAGTTTTGGGCAATTTCACTCATCTACTGATGGATTTCGAGAAAACAGTGATATAGATAATGATTTATATAACGCATTCGTGCAAATTAAGGTTACGAACAATCTTAATATCCAAGCGGAATATAGACGTAGAGAAACACAACAAGGGGGAGGTCTAGAACAAAGGTTTAATCTGGAAACCCCTTCAACAGAAAGGCGAGAAATTAATCAGCATACTGGACGTTTTGGTGCGCACTTATCCGTTACACCTAATTCTGAATTAATTGGGTCTATGTTTTTTTCTGACATGGATACTTTACTTGAAAACGGCTCGAACATAACTCAATCACCTATAGATGGATATCAAAGCGAAATTCAACATATTTATCATGTAGAGCAATTTAATTTAGTAACGGGAGGAAGGTGTTATTTTTTCGACCAACATATTAGAACATCTACAGTTACTCCACAATTCAGTTTTGAACAGCGTAATATTCAGTCAGATATTTCTCATTGTGGCACATACTTGTACAGCAATTTGCAATGGCCATCTAAAAAAGTGTTTTGGACGCTTGGACTTAGTTATGATTCCTATGAAGTAAAAAACACAGGGATGGCAATTAGCCCTTCTCTTCCCCCAGGAGCTGACGGCTTACCTCAAAATGTACCTGTTAATTCAAAACTAACCGTAAGCAAAATCAACCCAAAGTTTGGATTACAATGGCAGTTCACAAAAAACTTAAAACTGAGAATGGCCTATTTTAAAACAGTTAAACCTCAACTAATAATTGACCAAACAATTGAACCAACCCAAATTGCTGGTTTTAACCAACTATTTGATGATATTAATGGGACACAGACTGAGTTTTTTGGTGTGGGTCTAAACGTTAACTTAAATAAGCAGATATTGTTTGGAGCTGAAGCATTTCAACGCAACCTCAACAAGGTATCGGCCTTTTCTGGCAATTCTTATCTCTTTGATGACTGGACTGAAAAGACCTTAAGAGGATATCTTTATTGGACAATAAATTCAAATTGGTCTTTTGCTTTAGATCCTCGCTTTGAGCAGTTTGAACTTGACCTTTTTAGTATAGATTCTACTCCTAAGTCAACTGATACTTTATTCGTTCCCCTAAGCATAGGCTATTTTGGTCAATCAGGTTTTTTTGCAAAAGTGGGCGTCACTTTTGTTCACCAAGAAGTAGCCTTTAAAAGCGATTCAAATCTATCAAAGGAAAAAGAGGACTTTGTTATCACCGATACCACTTTAGGTTATCGATTTCCAAATAGGTGGGGGATGATAAATCTTAAAATTAAAAATATATTTAACGAAAAATTTCAGTATCACGATGATAACTATAGATCTTCTACAACCAGGCAAGACTATACTGTGCCAGACCGAAGTATACTTGCTAACGTAACCTTGAGTTTCTAGGTTACTTTTTTACTTATCCTAAAATATAGGGGAAAAAAAATGTTAAAAACCACATACCAAATAAAATGTTTAAGCCCAGAAATACAAAATGAAATATGTAAACTTGTTGAAAAACCAACACTTGTTTTTGTTTTAGACCATGAAGGTAATATTACCCCTTTAGCGATTGGTGATGGAGAAACAACATATATCGATGAATCAACTGCAAAAGAAAAAGTTTTAGGATCAAAATATACATCCCTAAGTAATTCTTTAACTTTTAGCTTTGGTGAAGGTTCTAGATGGTGCCTTGTTAGAGACGGTGGAAACTTTCTTTATAATTACCATCCTTGATTTATAATGCCAATTGGCGTAGGTTGGATTAATAGATTTTAATATTATTTTTCACTAAATTTAATGGAATAACCGTGCAACAAGAAGCCTTTTTAGTCCTAAAAGACATCCCTTTTCTAGCAGATTTGCCAGAAGAAATGATCTATGATTTAGCTTCTCATGCTAAAAAAAGTTCATTTCCAAAGCATGCTTTTATTATTACAGAAGGGGATACAACCACTTCTTTGTATCTTATGCTAGAAGGTAAAGTACGGGTTTTTACTAGTGATGCTCAGGGTAAGGAAGTCACTTTATTAATACAAACCCCCGTCTCTTATTTTGGTGAATTAGCCTTGCTTAGTGATGAACCAAGATCTACTTCTGTAGTTACCCTTGAACCAACAAGCTGTGCAATTATTTCACAAGCTGATTTTAAAAACTGGCTTTCGGGAAAACCTGATGTGGCTTTTAATTTGATTAAAGATTTATCGTCTACTGTCAGAAGGTTAACTGATAAGGTTAAACAATTAGCCTTATTAAATGTTTATGAAAGAACCATACAGGCACTTCAGGAAATGGCGATTAAAGAAGGGGATGTTTTGGTTATCAATAATCGACCTACTCAGCAAGAACTGGCTAATTTGGTCGGTTCATCTAGAGAAATGGTTAATAAGATCATGAAGGAATTAACCAAAGGGGGTTATATTAAAATTGAGGATAGAAGCCTTAGAATTGTAAAAAAACTACCGGCGGCCTGGTGATTTTGTAGGTTGGGCTAACGGCTTCATCGTTAACCCAATAATTTATCATCTGTCTGTTGAACTGCCAAAGAGACGACAGCAACCCGCTCAGCTTATGCACTGCCATTAAGTTAAGAAAAATGTAGGTTGGGTGAGCGATAGCGTTACCCGACAATTCTGTATGGCTGGTGGATTACGCTATCGAGACTGTGAAAGTATTCGAAATTTAGTACGATCAC
>CAZZIX010000296.1:0-3437 GCA_964654345.1 uncultured Methylomarinum sp. | reverse complement strand
ACCCTTACCAGCTGATAAACTTATAAAATTTTTACAAAAGACAGAAAAGCAGGAGGTTCCTTAAGTAATATGTAAGTACCCAAGTAAAATTAATTTAACTTTTTACTTCTCTTTTTTTCCGTTTTTGGTGCTGAATAAATAGTTACGTAGCTTACTATGCGCCTATTTATTCAGCACCAAAAATGAAAAAAAATCCTGCGTAAAAATGTTAAATTAATTTTACTTGGGTACTTATGAATCCTTTCTTTTAGTCTTTATGCTGATGAATCGTCATTTTTTCTTATTCTTTTAGCTGATCACAGCTATGTTTCTTTTTGTTTAATAGCCTGTTCAATAATAAGGCTATAGGATAACTTTATCATTCTCTATATGAAACTGAAGTTTTGTACAATTATAAATCAATTTTTGAGTCCTTTCGGTCTTATGATTGTTAACAAACAATCAGAAAATCTGTGGGATGAAGGTTTAATAGAACATTATCTATACCAAAAAAGCTTACTAACTGATCAACCTATAGAATATAAAAAAAGAGAATATCCCCCCAAAGATTTTTCACCTACCTTAAGCGAATGGGAAGAAGTAAGTAGTCTGCTAAAAGATAAAATGACAGTCTGCGAACTAGGGCCAGGAACAGGCAGGTTTACTGATTTATATTTTCATACCTGTAAGAAAGTCTATTTAGTTGACGTTTCAGAACAAATTTGTGAAAAAATTCTGAAAGAAAAATATAGAAGTCATAACCATGTGCAAGTTCTTCATACTATGAATTGTCGGATGCCGGTTATCTCTGATAATTCAATAGATTTATTTTTTGGTTTTGGAGTGTTTTCTCATCTTAATTCAGAGCAATTTGTTGGCTATCTTAATGAAGGTATGCGAATATTAAAACCGGGTGGAAAAGTTGTTATTGAATATCAGTCATTGTCAGAAGAGATAGGCTGGAAACGTTTTCTTAGTCGTATTCCAGAGGATTTTTCAGATAGTATTTTTCGCTATCATAGTGTTGAGGCGCTTGAGTCTATTGCTGCTCGACTGGGTTACAATATTCACCGGAGCGTGATAGATAAAAATGGCTTAAATGGTTCTTATCTAGAATTAGAAAAACCTGTATCAAAAACGGAGTATCAATGTATATTACAAAGTGCAGCAGAAAAGCTGGATAGTACGGATGTACAGACATTGTATTCTGAAACCGGTATTGCAACTAGAAAATAAGTATTGAGTAAAATATTTTTTAAATATATATAACCACAAATAACAATACGCCTATTTCACCCAAGTTACTCTGTCTGATGTCACCTATTTTTAGAGCCTGATCAAAATCTACTGCACCATTGCTAAATTTACTTCATAACGATCTTGAATAGGTTCTTAAAACGATAGAATGATGAAGTATAATATCGAAAGCTATTGAAAATTAGAATTAAACGTGAAGAAACAATTTCGGATTCAAAGCAGTTATCAGCCTGCAGGTGATCAACCAGAGGCAATAAAACAATTAATTGAAGGGTTAAATGATGGGGAATTCCATCAAACTTTATTAGGGGTCACCGGGTCTGGTAAAACCTTTACCATTGCTAATGTCATTATGGAAACACAACGCCCTGCAATGATTATGGCACCGAATAAAACCTTGGCTGCTCAGTTATATGGAGAGATGAAAGAGTTTTTCCCTGATAACAGCGTAGAGTACTTTGTTTCCTATTATGATTATTATCAACCAGAAGCTTATGTGCCGGCTTCAGATACGTTTATTGACAAGGATGCATCGTTAAACGAACATATTGAACAAATGCGTTTATCTGCGACTAAAGCACTATTAGAACGTAAAGATACTATAGTCGTTGCGACCGTTTCTGCAATTTATGGTTTGGGTGAACCAGAATCCTATTTTCAAATGGTTTTGCATCTTGTCCGTGGGGATATGATAAATCAACGTGATTTGTTGCGACGTTTGGCTGAAATGCAATATACCCGTAATGATATTGATTTAAAACGGGCAACCTATCGTGTTCGTGGTGATGTGATAGATATTTTTCCCGCAGAATCAGATGAAGAAGCTTTACGCATCGAATTATTTGATGATGAAATTGAGCGTTTATCAGCATTTGATCCATTGACGGGAGAAATAAAGCAACGTTTGGCACGATATACGATTTATCCAAAAACGCATTATGTCACCCCCAGAGAAAAGCTGTTAGCAGCTATTGAAGAAATAAAAGTAGAATTGGTTGAAAGATTGGAGCAATTAAGATCAAATCATAAATTAGTCGAGGCTCAGCGACTAGAGCAAAGAACTTTGTTTGATTTGGAAATGATTAGAGAGGTTGGTTATTGTTCTGGGATAGAAAATTATTCACGATACTTGTCAGGTAGAGATCAAGGCGAATCTCCGCCTACCATGTTTGATTATTTACCAGATGATGCATTACTTATTATTGACGAAAGCCACGTGAGCATTCCGCAAATTGGTGCAATGTATAAAGGTGATAGGTCCAGAAAAGAAACATTGGTTGAATACGGATTTAGACTGCCTTCAGCATTGGATAATAGACCCTTAAGGTTTGATGAGTTTGAAGCAAAATCAGCACAAAGAATTTATGTCTCAGCAACTCCAGGAAAATATGAAAAAGAAAATGTTACCTCTTTTATAGAGCAGGTAGTCCGCCCTACGGGACTTTTAGATCCTGTAATAGAAGTGCGTCCGGCAACAACACAAGTAGATGATTTGTTGTCAGAAATTAGCAAACGAGTTAAATTAAAAGAACGAGTGTTAGTCACGACGTTAACAAAAAGAATGTCAGAAGACTTAACTGATTATTTGATGGAACATGATGTTAAAGTCCGATATTTGCATTCCGATATTGATACGGTAGAAAGAGTCGAAATTATTCGAGACTTAAGATTAGGGCAATTTGATGTATTGGTTGGTATTAACTTATTACGCGAGGGCTTAGACATTCCTGAAGTCTCTTTAGTGGCAATATTAGATGCAGATAAAGAAGGTTTTTTGCGTTCAGTCGTTTCTTTAGTACAAACCATTGGTAGAGCAGCTAGAAATATAAATGGTATGGCTATACTTTATGGTGATAGAGTCACTAAATCTATGCGTCAGGCAATTGATGAAACCGAGCGACGAAGGGAAAAACAGAATGTTTTTAATATAGAAAGAGGAATTAAACCTAAATCTATTTATAAATCAGTAACTGATATTATGGAGCTAGAAATTCCAGGCTCAGGGCTATCCCTTGGAAATATTAAAACTAAAGTGGCAGAGTCTGTAGCAGAATACAAAGTGTTAACACCAAAACAAGCGGCTAAAAAACTTAAGCAGTTAGAAGATAGAATGTATAAACATGCTAAAGATTTAGATTTTGAATCTGCTGCGCTTGTTAGGGATGAAATAAAGTTATTTCAGGCACAAATGATGATTTAAA
>CAZZIX010000295.1:0-3441 GCA_964654345.1 uncultured Methylomarinum sp. | reverse complement strand
CTGTCACCTTTTTCTATACCAATTCGCATGGTGTCTAGTTTAGATCCAATATAAATATTACCAATAGCTTTGGAAACGATGGTGATTCCTTGAATAATAGGAACGCCGGAACTTAAAATCATGGCAAAAGAACGAGAAAACCGTTCCATCGTGGCGCGGTGAATAATACTGCCAACAGCGGGTATTTTTAAAACAAGACGGTCTTTGAGCATATGCCCTTTAGGTGTTTTGATAAACTGGGAAAGAGATATACCTGTGATCAGTAAGCCGCCAAATATATGTGGCCAATAGTTCACTGTAAAATCAGATATTGTCATCAGCATCTTGGTTTGCCAAGGTAGTTCTGAACCTACTTTATCAAAGACACTTTTAAAAGAAGGGATGACGTAAATATTGACAACGGCCATTGCAATGCTAATGGCCATCAAAACCATAGTTGGGTAGCGCAGAGCTGATTTTATACTGCTTTCTGTTTCTTTTTCTCGGGTTAAATATTGTGATATTTGTAAGAACCCCAAATCTAACCCCCCCGTTTCTTCACCTACACTGATGATGCTGACAAATAGATTTGAAAATACTTTAGGGTGCTGTCTCATCGCTATTCCTAATGGTTGTCCTGCTTCCAGGGAAATGGAGACATCTTTAAGGGCGCGAGCTAATGCTTTGTTTCTAGTTGATTGCATTAGACTTTGTAAAGAACGTATGATGGGTACGCCCGCTTTAGTTAAGCTGTACATTTGTCTGCTGAAGATGATTAAGTCATCAATTTTTAAGCTGTTAAGATCTTGCCATTGATTTAGCTGTTCCATAACATCTGGACTGCTATTATCATCTTCTATGGTGATAGGAATCATTTCTTGGCTGATAAGTCGTCGAGCTGCAAGCATTTTATCTTCTGCTGCAATAATTCCTTCAACTAAAGCGCCTGAATTGTCTCGAGCTTTGTATTGATATGATGACAATTTAGACTCCTGATCCAGTGATGCGTATCACTTCATCTAAGGTTGTAATCCCTTGACGAACAAGGTTTAATGCACATTCTGAAAAAGATAGATAGCCTGGGGTATTGATAGCTGCCTGAGTAAATGCCGCAGAATCATTTTTTCTTAATGCATCTAAGGTTGGATGAGTCATTTCAAGTAATTCATAGACACCAATTCTTCCTCTGTAACCCGTTTGGTTGCAATGTTGACAGCCTTTTCCATGCTTAAAATTAATCGTGTTACTGGCCGTTTTTAATCTATCGCTTAACCATATTTGTAAAGGTTCTTCTATTTCTGCATCTGTAATGCAATGTTCACAAATTCTCCGCACTAATCTTTGCGCAATAATGACTTGAATTGCGCTGGCAAGAATATAGCCCTCTACTCCCATATCTAAAAGACGTGTGGCTGATTCAATAGCGCTGTTGGTATGTAGGGTTGAAAAAACCAAATGTCCTGTTATGGAGGCACGAATTGCAATTTCAGCTGTTTCTATATCTCGTATTTCTCCCACGAGTAAAACATCAGGATCTTGGCGTAAAGCAGAACGTAGTACACTAGCAAATGTTAAACCAATTTTTTCGTTAACCTGGGATTGGTTAATCCTTGGAATGCTATATTCAACAGGATCTTCTGCGGTAATTATTTTAGTATCAGCCGTATTGACTTCTGATAATGCAGCATAGAGTGTAGTAGTTTTTCCACTGCCGGTTGGGCCTGTGACTAAAACTAAACCATGTGGGTTTCGAATATGACCTTTAAAGCGGTTGAGAATATCATCAGGAATACCCAATTTACTTAAGTCTAATAATCCTTGTGAATGATCAAGCAAACGCATAACAATAGATTCACCCGTATTGACGGGGAGGGTGGATAACCGAATATCCAATGCTTTGCCTTTAATCTGTAAACTAAATCGACCGTCTTGAGGAAGCCTTTTTTCAGAAATATTTAACCCTGCCATTAGTTTTAAACGAACGACTAAAGCTGAAGCAATTTTTACTTCATTTAAAATTTGCTCATTTAAAATACCATCGACCCGTTGTCTAATCCGAAGAACTTTTTCATCGGGTTCTATATGAATATCAGAGGCACTGACTTGGACTGCATCTTCAAAGATAGATTGCAAGAGTTTAACGACAGGAGCTTCGGCGACTTCGTTAGAAGTAATGAGTGAATTAAAGTCAAAATCATTTTCAGTTAATTCATCTTGTAATTGATCTGCCAGATCAATAATTTCATTCGTTCTGCGATAAACCTGGTCAATAGCATGTAAAAGATCGGCTTCTTTTACAACGGCTTGACGAATTCTTTTTTTAAGAATACGAGTCAGTTCATCTAAGCCCAATAAATCAGTCGGGTCTGCCATGGCTAATAGCACATCATGTTCATTGTTTTCTAACAGCATAACCCTGAAACGTCTGGCTAGGCTTTCTGGTAAGCTTTGGACAATTTTATCATCTCGCTGGTATTGCGAAATATCGATATATGGAATCTGAAGTTGTCGTGAGAGAAAGTTAAGGAGTTCTATTTCGGTCAGAAAATTAAGGTCGATCAGTGTTTTACCGAGCTTTTTCCCCGTCTTTTTTTGCTCTCCCAGTGCAGACATTAGCTGGTCATGAGTGATTATCTGGTTTTGAACCAGCAGATCACCAATACGGATTTTCTTTTTAACTTCCATAGATTTATAGTCTTTTTAGTGAGCTTACTCTTTGTTCAATATAGCTTACTATTGATTTTTTTAATGTTTTTTTATCAAGAGCTTGCTGATATCCTTTTAATGCCTGTACTTTATTTCCTTGTTTTTCTTGGGCAATGGCGAATCCTAGCCAATATTCAGCTTTTTGAGGGTTGATTACTATTAATTTTTGGTAGATTTGTAAAGAATGTAAATCTTCACTATTTTGTTGATATGCCGAGGCTAAAAGGCTCAGATACATTTCATCCTGGTTATATCTTGAATCTATTCGATGCAAAATATTTAAAGCTAATTGAGGTTGATTGTTTTGTAAAAACAATTGACTTCTAAAACTAATGAATTGTATGTTTTGAGGGAATAGTTGTATCCCTTGGTCTAAAACTTCAATAGTCTTTTGTAATAAGCCTATATTTAATAAATTATTCGCCAATAGTAATCTGGCATCTCTATGTTTAGGGTTAAGTATGAGTATTTTTTCTAGAGTAGATTGCAGGGTTATCTTATTTTTTTCTTTTTTTGCTTGAGTAAACAATTTTTCAGCTTGTTGCTTAAGGCTAATTTTTTTTGTGACGTATTTTTTTTGTTGTTTATAAGGTTTTTTTCTTTGGGTCTGGCGCTTTTTGTTGGTTTTTATTAGTGTGCTTTTTGTAACCAGTTGCTGAGTTTTATTATTTGTCTTTTTCTCTGGCTGTAGTGTAGTAATTGAATGGTTTTCTAGTTTAACTATGGCTTCTTGAACTTCTGGTTTAATCTTTATTT
>CAZZIX010000294.1:0-3442 GCA_964654345.1 uncultured Methylomarinum sp. | reverse complement strand
CGGAAACTTTTGGCAAAAGAACTAAATTTAAAACACCAAAGATTGAGTCTACTGGGTCAGGTGGTGGTTTAAAATTATTTTGTTCAGGTAATGGAATCAAAACACCTGATATGACTAATTCCTCTCGTCGTATTAAACAAAGTGAAGTTGAGCTATGTACTAAAAATGGTGTCACTAAAATTACAGAAGTGCAAGTAGGCTTTGATGGTATTGCGATTGCTAATGCAAAAAAAGGCAAAGTATTTAATTTAACACTTAAAGATTTGTTTTTGGCATTGGCAAAAGAAGTGCCTGGTAAAACTGAGGGTGAGTTAATCGCTAATCCATACAAAACTTGGAAAGATGTTAATCCTGAATTGCCTAAAACAAAAATTGAAGTACTTGGACCTCCGCCAACGTCAGGAACGCGTGATGCATTTGCAGAATTAGCTTTAGAAGGTGGATGTAAAACCTTTGATTGGATTAAAGCAATCAAAAAACAAGACAAAAGGAAATATAAATCGATTTGTCATACTGTTCGTGAAGATGGAGCTTTTATTGAAGCGGGTGAGAATGATAATTTAATTGTTCAAAAGTTGGAAAAAAATCCTGATGCATTAGGCATATTTGGGTTTAGTTTTTTAGATCAAAATTCGGATAAAGTAAAAGGGGCAAGTATTGACGGGGTAGAGATCTCATTTGATAATATTGCTGATGGATCGTATCCTGTTTCACGTCCTTTGTTCTTTTATGTGAAGAATGCTCATGTAGGTAAAATCCCTGGAATTACTGAGTATATCGAAGAATTTACTGAGGAAGATACATGGGGTGAAGATGGTTATTTGACTGAAAAAGGTCTTATCCCATTAAGCGAAGACAAGCGCACAGAGATGGCTGAGTCTGCTAGATCGTTAAAACAAATGGCTGTTATCTCTGAATAAAATAGAATTAATACAATTTCTTTTGAGCCGTTATAAAATGTAGGTTGGGCTGCCGTCTTTTTGGTAACCCAACATTCATAAAAGGTGTTTGTTGGGTTAACAAAAGAGCTGTTAGCCCAACCTACGAAACTATAGCGCATAGATATAACTAATAAGGAGTTGGAATGCCAATACAAACCCTTCTAATTACTTTAATAGCGTTACTATTATTTAGCTTTTATATTGGAAGCAAGCGTTCAATTGCCGTTTCTAGTGTTCGTAAAGGTAGGCGAAACCTTCATTCACGACCCAATTATTATGGCTTTATGGTCGCAATATGGGCAGGTCTACCAGCAATTTTGATTTTGATATTATGGTCTGCTTTTAACTCTTCGATTGTTACTTCATTAACAATTGCTGGTCTTCCAGAAACTATGCAAGCCCAGTCGAAGGATGAGCTTGGATTGATAATCAATGAAATAAAAAACTTATCGAGCTCAGGAGATATAGAGACTGAAATTGATGCAGTAAAAAAAGATGCGGCAATACATTATCAACAATTAGAGCAGATTAGTACCTTAGCTAAAACTGCAATAGTCTTTGTTATTGCACTTTTAGGCATGTTATATGGACGGAGTTTAGTCAAGCCAGAAACGCGTGCCAGAAATATGGTTGAAACCGTGGTGCGCTGGGCGATGATTATGTGTGCATCTATCGCCATTTTAAGTACGGTCGGTATTGTTATGTCGGTTTTGTTTGAATCCCTTCGGTTTTTTAACGCGGTGCCTCCCGCTGATTTTTTATTTGGTACCCACTGGAGCCCACAAACTTCAATGCGATCCGATCAAGTAGGTAGTTCTGGCTCATTTGGTGCTATCCCTTTATTTGTCGGTACGTTGCTCATTTCAGCCATTGCCTTAATCATTGCCGTACCATTAGGTTTGATGGCGGCTATTTATTTATCTGAATATGCAAACCCCACCTTTCGTTCTTTTGCTAAACCGACTTTAGAAATTCTTGCGGGTATTCCAACCGTAGTTTATGGCTTTTTTGCTGCATTAACTGTTGCCCCTTTTATTCGTCAAATGGGAGAAAGCATTGGTTTAAGTGTTGCTTCAGAAAGTGCTCTTGCCGCTGGGTTGGTCATGGGGGTGATGATTATCCCTTTTGTTTCTTCACTTTCTGATGATGTTATTTCCGCAGTACCACAAGCAATGCGTGACGGATCTTACGGGATGGGCGCGACAAAATCTGAAACAATCCGTCAAGTGGTTATTCCTGCCGCTTTACCTGGTATTGTGGGTGGTGTTCTTTTAGCCGCTTCACGGGCTATTGGTGAAACTATGATTGTGGTGATGGCTGCTGGTTTGTCAGCAAAATTAACGATAAATCCATTGGAAGCCGTTACTACAGTTACCGTGCAGATTGTTACCTTATTAACTGGAGATCAGGAATTTGACAGCCCAAAAACATTAGCCGCTTTTGCATTGGGTTTAGGGCTATTTGTGATTACATTAATGCTTAATATTGCTGCATTACATATTATTCGTAAATATCGTGAACAATATGAATAAGTGGATTTGGAAATATTATGAGTGATACAACAACAAAAATAATTAAGGCAGGATTAAAAAAACGCAATGCTAGAGAAAAACGGTTTCGTTTTTTTGGCTTAATGTCAATTATTATTAGCTTTGTGTTCTTACTGGTGCTATTAATCACTATTTGTAGTAAAGGCTGGCCTGCTTTTCAGCAAACCTACATAAAGATAGATGTAGAGCTTGATGAAAAAACCTTAGGGATTAATAAGTTTTCTGACGAGGATGCTTTATTTTCTGCTCGATACCAAAAGATAATCAAAAATAGTCTTAAAAAGAAATTTCCAGGCATTAAGGGTCGCAAACAAAAACGAGCGCTTAAAAATCTGGTGAGTAAATCTGCTCAATATGAATTGCGTGATAAAGTTATAGAAAAACCTGAATTATTAGGAACAACTCAATCATTTTGGTTTTTAGCCAAAGATGATGTGGATGTTTTTATGAAGGGAAATATTGATCGAACATTACCTGAATCTGACCGGCGTATTAAGGATTATCAGCTTGTCTGGATAGATCAATTAATTGCTGAAGGCCGTTTGGAAAAACGCTTTAATACCCAACTTTTTAGTGCGGGAGACTCAAGGGAGCCAGAGCAAGCTGGGTTAAAGGGGGCAATTATGGGGTCGATATTTACCATGTTTGTTACCTTGGCCTTATCCTTTCCAATCGCTGTAGCGGCGGCGGCCTATCTTGAAGAGTTTGCACCACAAAATAATCGCTGGGTCGATATTATTGAAGTCAATATTAACAACCTTGCGGCAGTACCTTCCATTGTTTTTGGGCTATTGGGTCTGGCTATTTATATAGATTTATTTGGCATACCTAGGTCAACGCCATTAATAGGTGGATTAGTGCTTACATTAATGACCTTACCAACCATTATTATTGCGAGTCGTGCAGCAATTAAATCCGTACCGCCTTCAATCAAACAGGCGGCTGTCGGTT
>CAZZIX010000293.1:0-3444 GCA_964654345.1 uncultured Methylomarinum sp. | reverse complement strand
ACGATTCCTTACTTCAAGCTCTTCTAGCAATATGTAAGCTTTTGCATACCCCTCACTCAGCTGAATCATTAACAGCAGGATTACCTCTGGTTAATAATAAGCTAACGCCTGAATTATTCATTAGAGCGGCCGACAGGGCTGGACTCTCCACCTCTCTTATTAAACGACCACTCAATAAAATATCTAATCTTGTCTTACCTGCTGTTTTACTTTTAAATGATAATAAAACCTGTGTTTTAGTTTCAAAAAAAAAGGGCCAATATAAAATTGTCATACCAGAAAGCGATGGTGGTCAAAAATCAGTTTCTTTTGAAGGTTTAAATAATGAATACACTGGTGCAACTTTTTTTATTCAAAAAAAACATCAATTTGACCACCGCTCATCTAACTCTGCCGCTCCAAAAGCAAAACACTGGTTTTGGGATGTTATTTATAAATCATGGCCTATTTATTCCGAAGTATTAGCCGCATCATTTCTTATTAATCTCTTTGCTCTGGCATCCCCTTTATTTATTAAGAATGTTTATGATCGTGTTGTTCCCAACCAAGCATTTGAAACGCTATGGGTATTAGCTATAGGTGTCGCTATAGTTTATATTTTTGATTTTATAATGAAATCATTGCGAAGTTATTTTATTGACGTTGCAGGAAAACGCTCTGATATTATTTTATCCTCTACTATTTTTGAAAAAGTTATGGGGATTAAAATGGAATCTCGCCCCCCTTCTGTCGGTGCTTTTGCAAATGATTTTCATGAATTTGAATCTTTTAGAGAGTTCTTAACCTCTGCTACTCTGACAACATTAATAGACCTTCCTTTTCTATTTATTTTTCTATTTGTCATTTATATGCTAGGGGGGAACTTAGCTCTTATCCCTCTATTTGTTTTACCTCTAGCTATTTTAGGTGGTATTGCTGTACAAAAACCATTAAAGAATACAATTCAAGAATTGTTCAAACATTCCGCACAAAAAAATGCCACTTTAATTGAATCTCTGACTAATCTAGATTCTATAAAAAGCAATTGCGCTGAAGGACAAATGCAAAAACAATGGGAACAAAGTGTTGGACAAATTTCCCGACTTAGCTTAAAAGCTCGATTCTTTTCATCTCTTGCTGTTAACTTTACAACTTTTTTACAGCAACTGGCTTCAGTTTCTGTGGTTATTTTTGGTGTTTATAAAATAGCTGATGGCGATTTATCTACCGGCGGTCTCATTGCCTGCACTATTTTAACAGGCCGAGCGTTAGCACCGGTTGCCCAAGTTGCTACACTACTAACTCGTTACCATCAATCAAAAACGTCCTTATCATCACTGACTCGTATGATGTCATTACCTGTTGAACGCGAGCCGGGTAAAAAATTCTTACATCGCCCTTCCCTTAAAGGGACAATTGAATTTAAAAACATTTCTTTTAGCTACCCCAACCAACCTATAAAAGCATTAGATAACGTTTCTTTTAAAATTAGAGCAGGAGAACGTGTCGGCTTTGTTGGCCGCATAGGTTCAGGGAAAAGCACCATTGAAAAGTTAATCCTTGGCTTATACCAAGCTCAAGAAGGCTCCATTCTTATTGATGGAACAGATATAAGACAAATTGACCCTTCTGATTTGCGCCGTCAAATTGGCTATGTGCCCCAAGATATATCACTCGTATTCGGAAGCGCTAAAGATAATATTACTTTAGGTGCTAATTATGCTGATGACCAGTCTATCTTAAGCGCAGCAAAAATTGCAGGTGTGACCCGCTTTGTTAACAAACACCCTGCCGGATTTGATTTACCGGTGGGTGAACGTGGTTCAGCATTATCAGGAGGACAAAGGCAAAGTATTGCCGTTGCAAGAGCCTTATTATTGTCTCCGCCTATTTATATTTTTGATGAACCCAGTAATTCTATGGATAGCAGTACAGAAGAAGGGTTTAAACAGCGTTTTTTAAAACATTTAGAGTCGCAAACTTTAATTTTGGTGACTCATAGAGCCTCTTTATTATCACTGGTTGACCGACTTATTGTTATGGATGGCTCTAAAATGGTAGCAGATGGTCCAAAAGAAAAAGTCCTTGATGCATTAAGACAAGGCAAAATAAAAATTTCGGAATAATCATGTTAAATAAATTTTTTGAATTAAAAACAGAATATAAACAGCAGACTGAAGATCAGGCATTTATTACTGATATTAATGCAACCAAGTTGTACGATACCACCATTCAAAGCCATATTATTCTTTGGTTAACTTTTAGCTTTGTAATTATCGCTTTTTTCTGGGCCAATTTTGCAACTTTAGACGAAGTAACACGAGGGGCTGGTAAAATAATCCCATCAAGCCATATTCAAATTGTGCAAAATTTAGAAGGTGGAATTCTTTCAGCGATTTTGATTAGAGAAGGTGAACTGGTTGAAAAAGGACAGGCCTTACTTAAATTAAACCCAGTACAATTTACCTCTTCTTTTAATGAAACGAAATTCAAACATTACGAATTACTTGCAACTGTTGCCCGCTTACGAGCAGAGGTGACTAAACAAGACATTAAAATACCCGAAGAAGTCACGTTAAAAGCCCCAAAAATTGCTCGCAATGCTAAAGAACTATTGATTTCTAAACGTAATGAATTAGATGCTAACCAAAGAATTTTAAATGCTCAGATTCGACAAAAAAAACAAGACCTGATTGAATTAAAATCCAAATCACGTCAAATATCAAGAAGCCATAAGTTACTTCAAGAAGAACTAACCATGTCTAGACCTCTTGTTGCCGAAGGTGCTATGTCAAGAGTTGAATTATTACGCTTACAGCGTAGTGCAAACGATTTAAAAGGTGAGTTAACCTCTGCGCAACTCTCTATCCCCAGAGTTCAATTCTCAATCAACGAAGCAAAAAACAAATTAGCAGAACTGGAAATTCGTTTTCATACCGAGTCACTTAAAAAGCTCAACCAGGCAAGAGCCGAATTACAAAGAACCACTGAATCTGTGATGGCTCTTGAAGACAAGGTAACACGTACTAACATTTTATCTCCCGTTAAAGGCACAATAAAACGATTAAAAGTAACAACCATTGGGGGGGTGATCAAGCCAGGGATGGATTTAGTAGAAATTGTGCCTTTAGAAGATCAGCTATTGATTGAAGCAGAAGTTAGACCCGCAGACATTGCTTTTTTACATCCAGGGCAAAAAGCAATGGTAAAACTGACCGCTTATGATTTTTCTATTTATGGAGGCTTAAAAGCTGAACTTGAACACATCAGCGCCGATACGATTACTAATGATGAAGATGGAGAAAGTTATTTTTTAATCCGACTAAGAACTAACAAAAATTATTTAGAAAAATATGGAGAAAAATTAAATATTATTGCTGGCATGACCACAAATGTTGATATTTTAACTGGAAAAAAAACTGTTCTTGACTATATTTTAAAGCCTATCTTAAAAGCTAGAGAACG
>CAZZIX010000292.1:0-3494 GCA_964654345.1 uncultured Methylomarinum sp. | reverse complement strand
CACCCGTACCGGCAAGTGACGATAAAACAAAAACTATTAAAGAAGTAAAATAATTAGTTTTTAGATAGTAGTGATTATAGGAAATGGCAGCAACAGTGTAAGTTAAAGACAAAACAGAGGTTTTTTGTAGGTTAGGCTAACAGCTCATCGTTAACCTAACATTTTTAGCATACCGTTTGTTGGGTTGCCAAAGAGACGGCAGCCCAACCTACAATATTTTTATTTACTTCACTTTTGCATCTGTATGATATTTTAGGCAGTCTGACGAAATAAAACCACCAACCTTGCTTGCCTTTTTGCTCCTGACCAAGCTATCTCAATCGTTGTGTAGCTTGGTCAGGAGCAAAAATCTTCGCAATCTTGGTATTTTATTCCATCAAACAGCCTTAATACGAACATAAATCCTGCGCAAAAATGTACAAGTTTCTATATGCCCGCACTAAACCCGGCTTCTTTAATCCCTGCAACAGCACTACGTTCATCTTGATCAGAAATATCGCCACTGATACCGACTGCACCAAGAATATTATTATCTTCATCTCTAATCAACACACCACCTGGAACAGGCATAACCTTTCCTCTGGCAATATCAACCAAAGCGTTCATAAAGGCAGGACGCTGTTCAGCCATAACGGCTAAACTACGAGAAGACATCCCCATATTCACTGCGCCCCAAGCTTTTGCTATCGCAATATCATATTTTAGTGGTGTTGCACCGTCTTCTCTTTGCATGGCTTTTATTGAACCATTTTCATCTAGCACCACAACTGTTAAGGGTTTGCAGTTAAGTCTGCGCGCTGTTGTTAAAGCACCATGAATGATTTGATTTGATTTTTTTAGTGTTAATACAGACATTATATACTCAGTCGTTTTTTATAATAGTATAGCGAGAACAAAGATTAACTGTTAATTATAGCTCTAAAACAGACTTTATGTAGGGCCATATTTTTTTAGCGATTATCGGCTGGGCTTTTTCGTTTGGATGCAATCCATCACTGATCATCATTTCTTTTGCCAAAGCAACATCTTTCAAGATAAAAGGAACGAGAGGAATATTCATTTCTTTGGCTAAATCAGGATAAACATTGTAAAACATGTCTACGTAACGTTTGCCATAATTTGGCGGAATCCGCATACCCAACAATAAAACCTTCGCTCCAGCTTGTTGTGAGCGAGTAATTATTTCGGCAAGGTTATTTTTCATTTTTTTTGGTGACAATCCTTGAAGACCATCATTTGCACCTAATTCCAGCAAAACCAGCTCTGGTTTGTGTTGAGCTAATGCTTTATCAATACGCGCAAGCCCACCTGCTGAGGTATCACCAGAAATGCTTTCATTAAAAAAAGTATAAGTTTTATTTTCTTGATCAAGCTTTTGCTGTAATAATGCAACCCAGCCTTTTTTAATATCTATTTTATAAGCGGCACTTAAGCTATCACCTAATACAACGATAGATTTAGCAAATATTGTCGTTGAATAGAGTGAAACGACCAACACCAAACAAATTTTTAACATGTTAAAGACTCACTTAAATATTATTGAAACAGAAAACCTAGGTAAAACAGTGCTTACTTCTGATGGATCATTAGATATTCTGTCATTGGTAACGCTAACAATCAAATCGGGAGAAAGTTTAGCCATTGTTGGCGCATCAGGATCAGGGAAATCTACCTTACTTAGCCTATTGGCAGGATTAGATACGCCAACACAGGGAAGCATTATTTTAAAAGGACAAAATTTAACCAGTATGGATGAAGATGGTAGAGCCGAAATAAGAAATCAGTCTGTTGGCTTTGTTTTTCAGTCATTTCAATTATTGCCTGGATTAACCGCATTAGAAAACGTGATGTTGCCATTAGAGTTAAGAGGGGAAAAAAGGGCAAAAGAAATGGCGGCTAACCTGTTACATAGAGTGGGATTAAGCCACCGTTTAACCCATACACCGTTAAAACTCTCTGGCGGCGAACAACAAAGAGTTGCCTTGGCGCGTGCGTTTGTAACCGAACCTGCTATTCTTTTTGCCGATGAGCCAACAGGTAATCTGGACAGTAAAACCGGTGAACATATTATTGAATTGTTATTTGAATTGAATCAAGAAAAACAAACAACCCTGATTTTAGTGACGCATGATAATGCCTTGGCAACACGATGCCAGCGTACTATTAAACTTGAAGCAGGGCGTATGACATGAGTCGCTCACTTTTAGCTCTAAAATTATTGATACGTGATGGTCGAAGTGGTGAACTGACCATTTTAGTGTTGGCTTTGATTATTGCAGTGACCAGTTCCACCGCTATCAGTTTATTTGCAGATCGTTTGCATCGAACTATGAGTACACAGGCGGCTGAATTTTTAGCCGCTGATTTAGTTATCACCAGCCCAGCCTTAATTCCAGAACTTTGGACAAAAGAAGCGAGTAAACTTAAGTTAAATCACGCCAGAACAGCAGAGTTTTCAACAGTGCTAATGGAAAATGATGAAATATTACTTGCAGGTATTAAAGCTGTTAGCGATCACTACCCTTTAAGAGGCAATTTAAAATCTACGCTTTCTGATTATACCGAAGAAAAAGTATCACATAAAGGACCAAACCAAGGGGAAGCGTGGACAGATAAAAGGGTTTTATCTGCACTAAAATTAAAATTAGGCGATAGCTTAATTGTGGGTGAAAAGGCTTTAATTATTAGTCAAATTATTACTTACGAACCCGACAAAAGAGGAGATCTTTACAGTTTATCGCCTCGGGTGATGATTAATGACGCAGATTTGGATGCAACGCAAGTGTTAAAGCCAGGTAGTCATGTACATTATTTTTTTCAGTTTAGTGGCGAAGCTGAACAAATAACTCAATATCGTCAATGGGTAAAGCCTCAAATACTGGTCTCTCAACGAATAATGGATATACATGAGGATCGCCCAGAGCTAGGGACTGCTTTAAGTCGGGCAGAACGATATTTGGGATTATCCAGCATTATTGTAATTTTAATTGCAGGTGTGGCTATTGCCATGTCTACACGGCGATATAGTGAACGCCATTTTAATGCAACAGCTATTTTGCGTTGTTTAGGTTGTAAACAAAATGAGATTCTATGGCTTTATTTTTTTCAATTCTTAACCTTAGGTATTATCGCCAGTGCTTTAGGAACGCTATTTGGATGGTTTTCTCAAGAAGCATTATTCCATTTATTAAGGGATTTATTACCTGCCAAAGTTTCTGCGCCGAGTTTTATTTCAGTTTTTATAGGTTTTTTTACGGGACTAGCTATTTTATTTGGATTTGCTTTACCTCCTCTGTTGCGGTTGAAAAAAGTATCTCCTTTGCGAGTATTACGAAGGGAATTAGAACCTCTGCCCACCAGTGCCTGGCTAGTTTATAGTCTGGCATTATCACTGATTAGCATTTTAATTTGGCAATATACGCAAGACCTTAAAATGACTATAACAATCATCGGGGGTGGCTTAATTATCACCTTTGTTTTTGGCCTAATACTTT
>CAZZIX010000291.1:0-3496 GCA_964654345.1 uncultured Methylomarinum sp. | reverse complement strand
TATAAGGCGGAGGAAAGTCCGGGCTCCATTGGGCAAGGTGCCAGGTAACGCCTGGGAGGCGTGAGCCTACGGAAAGTGCCGCAGAAAATAGACCGCCTAATTTTTTTAGATTAGGTAAGGGTGAAAAGGTGCGGTAAGAGCGCACCGCGCTTGCTGGCAACAGCAGTGGCAGGGTAAACCCCACCTGGAGCAAGATCAAATAGAGGAACTGACGTGTGGCCCGCATGGTTCCTGGGTAGATTGCTTGAGCCGTTAGGTGACTAGCGGCCTAGATGAATGACTGTTCTCGACAGAACCCGGCTTACAGGCCAACTCTTTTTTATTTTCTTCCTCTTTTATTCTGGAAAATATACTTTTCTATGATTTTTCTTTTTACACCAATCAAAAAGTTTTAATTTCAACCTATTTATATGAAATATTCTACGATAGAACAATTTGTAGGAAATACGCCTCTTGTAAAATTACAAAGATTACCAGGAAAAACAAGTAATACAATTTTAATCAAACTTGAAGGTAATAATCCTGCTGGTTCTGTAAAAGACCGTCCAGCTTTAAGTATGATTAAGCACGCTGAGGAAAGAGGTGAAATTAAATCGGGTGATAGATTAATTGAAGCTACTAGTGGAAATACTGGAATTGCGCTAGCGATGGTTTCGGCAATTAAAGGCTATAACATGACTTTAATTATGCCAGATAACATGAGTGCGGAGCGGATTGCTTCAATGAAAGCTTATGGTGCAGAAATAATTTTAACACCGGCGTCTAAAAGTATGGAAGGAGCCATTGATTTAGCTAGAAAAATGGAGAAAGAAGGAAAAGGACGGATTTTAGATCAATTTTCTAATTCAGATAACCCTCTAGCTCATTATGAAGGGACAGGGCCGGAAATTTGGAGAGATACGGAAGGAAAAATTACGCATTTTGTGAGTGCGATGGGGACAACAGGGACTATCATGGGAGTCTCTCGTTTTCTAAAAGAGACAAATCCTGATGTACAAATTATCGGTGTACAACCTGAAGGCAAGTCAAAAATACCAGGAATTAGACGATGGCCTGAAGAATATATGCCTAAAATTTATCACTCTAAGACGATTGACCGTATTATGGATATAGATCAAGTTAGTGCTGAGGATACAACTCGTGCATTAGCAGATCAAGAAGGTGTTTTTTCTGGTGTATCATCTGGGGGTGCTGTTGCTGTTGCTCTTAGACTATCTAAAGAAGTGGAAAACTCAGTTATTGTAGCGATTATTTGTGACAGAGGAGATCGCTATCTTTCTACAGGTGTTTTCCCTAGTTAAAATTCATAGATAATACTTATTCTGTGCGTGCTGTGCTCCTAAACTGAAGTGTTTAAAAAAATGCAAAAGCATTATCAGTTTATTAGTATCTTAATTTATCTTCTGCAATTCTCTCCAGCTATCAATGCAGTTGAAGTAATTTCATTTAATATTGATGAAATTATATCTAAGCAGTGGAAAATCAAAAACATTGAGTTATCGTTAACTAAATTACATAATAAGCAGCAGCGATTCAGAGCATCAATCAAACAATTAATGCTACCGAAACCTTTTTCTAAATTTCAGTTTGCCGATATTACTTGTCAGTCCTTTACTTGGCGGCAAGAAAAAATTGACTGCCAAAATGGAAAAGCAAAACTAAAATCAGATGTTATTGATTCATCCCCATTTAATTTTTCGTTTTTTATTTCAGAAAAAGAAAGTCGTTTTAGTTTTCAAAACCTTGCTATTGCGAAAGGAAAACTTTCTTTTACAGCAAAGGAAAAGAAAGGGAAATGGTTAGTTTCAATTAAATCTAAAAACATACAACTCAAGCTCCTCTCCCCTTATATTAAAGAACAACAAGCATCTCTTGATGAAATAACAAATGGATTGATTAATGCTGATATTAAATTAACAGGTAATTACAATCAAATAAATACTGTATCGGTTGCATCATTCTTTAAAAATATTTCTTTTCAAGCTGAGCAAGGGAGTATTGCTACAGAATCTCTTGATTTTGAACTTAATTTACTTGCAAGCAATAAAAATGGAGAGTGGAAATGGGAACATAATAATCTGCTTATAAAAGGTGAAATTTATAAAGACCCTATATATATAGAAATTAAAGAAGAGAAAGGGCTAAGCGTTCAAACTAAAGGGGTTTGGCAAGAGGAAGGAACGATTGACATACAACAGGCAAGCTTAGTGTTACCGAGTGTTGCGAAAATTAATGCTGAGGCGATATTAAAATACAAGCCTATTTTTGAAATAGATTCTAGTACGATAGATATAAATATTAATGACTTAGATTATCTTTCTACTCATTATATTTCTCCTGTGACTGAACAAACTGCATTAGAAGGGCTTAAATTTAAAGGTGAATTAATCTCTAAAATTGAGCTATCTAACGCTAAAATATCCCAAGTTTCTAGTCAGTTTTCTAATTTTACTCTTCATGATGATAAGCAACGAATTGGGGTGGTTGAAAGTAATGGCGAATTTAATTGGTCAGATAATCCCAGTTTTATTACACCGTCTAGTATAAATTGGAAACAATTAAAAATCAGAGCTATCCCTTTTGATACAGGGCAGTTAAATTTCATATTAAGCGATAAAAAAATAGCATTAGTACAAAAAAGTTCTATTCCTATTTTAGAAGGCGAGTTTAATATCAATCAATTTAATTTTAAATACGATGAAAATAACGAACCTATTGTTTATTTTGATGGGAGTATTAAAAATATTTCATTAGAAAAGTTATCACAAGTTATGGACTGGACACCATTGGCAGGGAATATTAGTGGAAATGTCCCGGGTGTTGAATATACAAATAAAATTTTAAAACTTAATGGAGCACTGAACGTAGATGTGTTTGATGGAAATATTAAAATCAATAAATTAGCCTCATCTGGTTTATTTACAGGCTTTCCTAAGCTGTATATGGATATAAAAATTAGTGATCTAGATTTAGATGCGCTCACTCAAAAATTTAAAATGGGTGGAATTGAGGGGCGTTTATCAGGATATATTAATAATTTATATTTAGAAAACTGGGAGCCGGTTACTTTTTATGCCTGGTTTGGAACGCCAGAGAATGATGATTCAAGGCATAGAATAAGTCAAAAAGCGGTTGAAAATATTGCGAGTATTGGTGGTGGGGGAGCTGCTGATGCTATATCCAAAGGTTTTTTACGTTTTTTTGATACGTTTGGTTATGATCGCTTAGGTTTTGGCTGTTATCTTCATCAGGGAATTTGTCAACTTATGGGGGTTGAAGCCGCTGAGCAGGGGTATTACATTATAAAAGGGGGCGGGCTGCCGAGAATTGATGTTATTGGATTTAACCCTCGAGTTGACTGGAAGGTATTAATGCGACGTTTATCTCGTATTTCTAAAACGGATAATCTTATAATTGAATAATCTATAGTTGAAATTGACCGTATGGAAAATACAGCCTGAAATGACTCAAGAAATTAGTGAAGAAAAATTTAAAA
>CAZZIX010000290.1:0-3510 GCA_964654345.1 uncultured Methylomarinum sp. | reverse complement strand
CCATCTTTACGCAAATAAAACCACCAGTTAATCATAATGCAAACCACGTAAAAGGAAGCAAAGCCCATTAAAGCAACTTCTGGTGTTGCATTTTTAATTTGTTCACCAAACACTTTAGGAATATAAAAAGCACCGTAAGCGGCAACTGCCGATGTCCAGCCTAAAACAGGGCCTACTTGTTCCTTAGGGAAAACTTGAGAAATAGTTCTAAAAGTCGAACCGTTACCAATCCCTGTTGCAGCAAATAAAATTAAAAATAAGATTAAAAAGGGGACAAAGTATTCTTCTGGTGTTGCTGAGCCATAAGCTGCTTTCATGTAATAACCAACACCACCCGCACTTAGAACCATAATAAACGAACAAATATGCGTGACCCAAGCACCACCAAATTTATCAGCAATCATCCCGCCAACCGGACGAATTAATGCGCCAATAAACGCTCCCATCCAGGCATACATTAAAGCACTAGGGCCACTGGGATTTGGAGTGTCATGATTCATTACTCCATCTACTACCAGATGTTGATAACCAAAAATAACTTTAATAGCTAAAGGAAAGCAGGCTGCAAATCCGATAAAAGAGCCAAAGGTCATGGTATAAATAATACTCATCACCCAAGTATGTTTATTATCAAAGATTTGATATTGTCGCCCTAAACTTTCACCTATTTGACCAGGAATGATTTTTAATAATGAAACGGTCAGTGCGATGACTATAAATAGAGCAATTTCTTTTGGAATATTAAAACCGGAGCCATGAACAGATTCAGGTAATATCAGCCATAAGCCAAAAATTGCACTGATAAAACTGATTAAAAACATTCCTGTAATCATGCTAAAACTAAGGATTGGTCCTCGCTCAATAGGTGAAACCTCTTCGGTACGAATATTATTCATTCCAAACCAGCCAAAAAAGGCAAGTGGAATAAGAAGTAATAACCAGATAAAGCCACCATTCTGGATATAAGTTTCAGTTCCTGCGGGAATTTTTCCTATCAAAGTACCTGATGTAGATTTCAATGTCATTGAATCTCCACCCCATGAACCAAATAATCCAAAGGTCATAGATAGAGGAATAAGGATTTGCATGGTGGTCACGCCAAAATTTCCTAATCCGGCATTTAGCCCCAAAGCTAACCCTTGTACTTTTTTAGGAAAGAAAAAACTGATATTAGACATGGAGGATGCAAAATTGCCGCCACCAAAACCTGACAACAAAGCTAACACCTGAAATACCCAAAAAGGCGTATTTTGATCGCGCAATGCAAGTCCAGTTCCCAGAGCAGGGATCATAAGAAGAGCTGTAGTAAAAAAGATTGTATTACGCCCACCACAAAGACGAATAAAAAAACTACTTGGAATACGGAGCGTTGCACCCGTTAAACCGGCAATTGCCATCAAGGTAAATAATTCTGATTTTTCATAAGGGAAACCTAGGTTTAACATTTGTACCGTGATAATCCCCCAATACAACCAAATTGCAAAACCAGATAATAAGCTAGGGATAGAAATCCATAGGTTTCGGTTGGCTATTTTTTTTCCTTTAGATTCCCAAAATTCGTCATTCTCGACGTCCCACTCATGTATATCAGACATATTTATATACCATTAAAATATCAAATTAATTATCACAATTATTATAACGTATTTAATTACATAAAGTTATTGATATAGGTCAAGTTGGATTTAAAATTTAAATATTTATTTTCAAATTCATTAATATAATTCTATTATGTTAAAGTTAGTTTTCATCTTGTCTAGAATAATCTAGGAGTGCATACTTTTCTTGGGTTATAAAGAAGTTTTATCTATTTTGTTTGGAGAGAGAAATGTCAGCTTTTAAAAAATATAGATGTAAAACTTGTGATCATATTTATGATGAAGAAAAAGGTGATCCAGGTAGTGGAATTTCTCCAGGTACGATATGGAATGATGTGCCTGAAAATTGGCAATGTCCAGAGTGTGGAGCACCTAAAATATTGTTTGAAGAGGTAAGTTAATTTAGTTTGTATTGAGTCAATATCTCTTTTGAGCAGTCCCAGATGCAGAATTTATATTAAGTTTGTTCCTGTCAATACTAAAGATGCTGAAATGGGTGCATATCTTGCTATTTGTAAGTCAGTAATAAAGCTTATCCGGCAAGAATAAACTGATAGGGTTTTTCATCAATGACCGCGAGAAATAGAATCCTGAAGGAGTACTAGTTATTGCCTTTTTGTATTCAAGTTTCTCTAGTAATTAAAGCCACGTTTTCTAATGAAAATAAGTAATATTTTTAAATATTTTTCAATTGACCCCGTTAATTTAAGTATTAAAGCAAAATTACTTTCTTTATTAGCCTGTTTTTGTACAATTTTTTTTATAGCGTCAATAACAAAAATCGTTTCTCCTTGGCCTGGATATCCCATGATAGTCGCGTCAATGGGCGCATCCGCGATAATTTTATTTTTTATTCCAAGTAGTCCTCTCGCACAGCCTTGGCCATTCGTTGGCGGGCAATTGATTTCAGCTGTTGTAGGTATGGCTTGTGCTCTAAATATTGCAGAAACATCTACAGCGGCAGCAACAGCGGTGGGAGGTTCAATTTTTTTGATGTTAATAATGCGTTGTCTGCATCCGCCAGCTGCAGCAACAAGCTTAACACCAATTATGGCAGGGGAATCACTGACTTCTTTAGGCTATTCTTTTATTATTGTTCCTGTTGCTATTAATGTACTAACAATGCTTTGTCTGGCTATTATTATCAACCGTTGGGTGATGAAGCGAAATTACCCCAGTCCATTACCGATTAAAAAAGTAGTAAATCAACGTCATCGTATTATAGAACCTAGTCACCAAGTTGGGTTTACAGAAGAAGACCTTAGTTTGGCTCTAGAGAAAAATGATGTCTTTATAGATATGACGCATGCTGCATTAAGTAAACTTCTAACTCAAGTTGAAATGAATACTTTTCAGCGTATTAGAGGGACTATTACTTGTGCTGACATTATGATTAAAGATGTTGTTTCTGTTGAATTTGGAACTGAAGTTGAGCAAGCCTGGGAAATAATGAGAAAAAACAAACTAAAAGCAATGCCTGTACTTGATAGTGCCCAACGAGTGATAGGCATTGTTACCTGGAATGATTTTTTTAAATGTATTGACTTAAATGCATACGATAGCCTTCAAAATAAATTTAGGAATTTTATTCGCCGAACTGCTAGAGTCACTGCTTCTAAACCTGAAGCAATTGGCCTTATTATGACAACCTCAGTTGTTACTCTGCCTGGCTCAACACACATCGCGGATCTTATTCCATTGATGTCTTCAAAAGGAATAAGACAAATACCTATTACTAATTCTGAAAATCGCCTATCAGGAATGGTTTATCAAGCAAACCTAATAGCTGCTCTTTATAACGAACAGTTAGCAAGTAGAAGATAATTAATTATTCAATCACTTTGAATATTTATTTGAAATACAAAGATCTTTCATAATTGAAGGGCATTTCCATTAATTGATGAATGGAAAT
>CAZZIX010000289.1:0-3522 GCA_964654345.1 uncultured Methylomarinum sp. | reverse complement strand
GGTGTAAAATAACCAATTTGCATATTAGCAAGAAAGATAACACCTAAATGGATTGGATGAATGCCGTAATTTATAGCAATGGGCACAATTAACGGGACTACAATTACCAGTGCCGAAAAAATATCTAAAATTGCCCCTAAGATGAGTAGAAAAATATTTAGTAATATCAAAAAGGTCAATTTACTATCAACATTACCTTTGATCCATTCAAACAAGTGCATTGGGATTTCAGCATCAACCAAATAATTGGTAAATGCCAAGGAAACACCCAATATCAGTAATATGCCACCTACCATTTTCATGGAGTCCATAACAACTTTGAATAGACCTTGTAAGTTTATTTCCTTATAAATGAAAACTTCAACTAACATGATATAAAGCGCCGTTACCGCTGCTACTTCTGAAATAGCAAGGTAACCACCAAAAATTCCGAATCCAATAAAAAGTGGCAGTGGTAACTCCCATGCTGCATCTTTTACGGCAGAAATGGCTTCAGATAATGAAAAAGGTGTTTTGTCTAGCTTTACATTCCGCGTATTCCAGCCAGCCCATAATGCAAGCATCACAATCATTAATATAGCAGGCAACAAGCCAGCCATAAACAACTCTGGCAAAGTAAATTTCTGCCCCAAATTCATTTGTTGAACTATAATTCCATATAAAATCAATGGAATGGAGGGGGGTAACAATAAGCCTAAGCTACCACTGGTTGTCACTAATCCTAAACTAAACTTTTCTTCGTAGCCATCTTTAATTAAAGCAGGTAATAATAAAGCACCTAATGCCACGATGGTAATGCCAGAAGCACCTGTAAAGGCAGTAAAAACGGCACAGATCACCAGTGAGACGATGGCTAGCCCTGAAGGCATCCAACCAAAAAACACATGAGTTAACCTTAACAAACGCTCTGAGGTATTGCTTTCCGATAAGATATACCCAACAAAAGAAAACAATGGCAGTGCAAGTAACATAGGTGTTTGTGCCAGCCGATAAAGCTCCACTGCAATAATTGTAAAATCAACTTCCTCAGTATAAAACCCCAGCATGGTTGCTGCTAGAATCATTCCAAATAGAGGAACCCCTATTAGTCCCAGCACTATAATCAAAACTGCTAGCAGAGCTATCATCATCTTCGCGTCTCTGGTAAATCAATAAATAGGGCTGATATAGCATAACGAATTGCCATAATACAAAAGGAAAATGGGATGATAGCTTCGCAAAGCCAATGAGGGATAATACCAAAGGCAATACCTCCATATTCATACTCATCAAGTACAAATTTTAAACCAAACCAGGCAACAGTAAAACAGATGAATGCAGTAACTGCACGAGTGAATCGCACCACTTTACCTCTAAATTTTTGAGGTAATTTATTGACAAGTACGTCAATGGCGATATGTTCATCGTTACGACTAGCAACCATTGCACCTAAAAGAGCTAACCATAAAACAGTAATTCGCAACAGGGATTCAGCCCAAATTAGGCCTGCCCCCATAAAATTACGCATCACTATTTGTATAACCGCAATCACAATCATCAACAAAAGCAGTCCAATTAATAGCCCCACCTCTGTTTTTAGTAATAGCTGATGAAATTTCTTTAAACTATTAAAACTCATGGATTAAGTTTTCTATAATCTGCTAAATGCTTGTTTAATTCTTTAACTGTATCAGCAGATAAATTTCCATCTTTTACAAGTTTTTCATTCGCAATGATGCTTATTTTTCTTAATTCCTCTGCTGCTTTCTTTGTTGGTTCTAGGAACTGAATACCCTGTTTTATCATCGCATCTTTAGCTTTTAAATTATCTTGTCGATTTTGTTGATCCACCTCTTTGATAATTCGATCCATTACTGATCTTACTGTGACCTGATCTTGTTCGGCTATTTTATTAAAAGCTTTCTGATCTAGTGCTAAAACACCAAAAATATAGGAAAGAGGAAGGTCTGTTACATATTTTACTTTAGTGTGCCATTGTAATGCTAAAGCGGCAACAGGAGAGCCTGCCACAATGTCAATCATATTAGTTTGTAAGCCCATAAGCACATCACGTAGTGGCAATGGAATCGGCGAGATAGAAAATGCTTCCAATGCCACTAAAGCTAGTTTATTATTTTCAGGAACCCATGCTTTACGAGACCGCATTTGATCAAGCTCCCGGACAGGCTCTATAGACATAATATAAGCCATCCCTATTTCCGCAAGCCCCAGCGATACAAACCCGTTCTGTTCAAGGCCTGCCATCAAATCCTTATCCATTTTTTGCCTGACATAATCGACTTCATCTAATCCATGAAATTTTAAAAGCAGTGTATAGAGTCGAATGTCAGGATAAATATGGCTCAATGCATTTCCTGTCACTGCTGCACCTTGCAATTGATGTAATCGTATTTTTCGTAATACATCCTTGTCTTTTCCCATGACTCCACCAGGGTAAAATTTAAACTTTACTCTTCCTTCGGTTTTTTTCTCTATTTCATCCCCTCCTTCACGCAACTTTTGCATCCAGAAAGAGCCATCAGGAGATAAAGTAGCAATTTTTAGAGTCACTGCCTGTGCAGGGTTGTTAAAAATAAGGAATAACAAGGGAACAAAAACCGTCCTCTTTAAAAAAAATAATTTCATATGGTTAAGTGTCTGTAGATTAGAAAGTGTATCGAAAAAATTTGTTAACGGGTGTTGATTTGCGAACCTATTCCGTACTCGTTCCTAAGTTAAAAATAGTCATCAGCACTTTGTAGTAGCCTTTTTGCTTGTTGTTGTGCCAATGTATTGCTTAAAGTGAGTCCTTTTTGATCTGCTTGGGCATTAATGACCGTGTTTAACAAAGAGTCATGTATATCACGATCGAACATCATTCTTGCGTAATGTTTTGCATATAAGACATGCACCATCAAGTTTTTTCTGTTTGAAAGCTGTAACGCTTTTTCGAAATTGTATTTAGCAATACCTGGTTTTCCTCCTAAAGCAGGAGGGATAATACTTTCCATAACAGCTAAATATAAAAAAGCTTCTCCATTTTTGTAATCTTCTTTTACGCTAATCACATGATTCATTAGATGTTTAACTTGAGCCAACTGTGCCACAGCATTCCAGTCTGAGCGGTTGGCTTGTATCCAGTTTGTCCAGCTTACGCCTAACCCATACACAGTATCTATCTCATCTAGCGCAGAGCGATCAATTATTTGTGTAAAATCGGCAAAACTCTTTTCATTTAGCTTACAAAAATCATCTTGATGTATACAAGCAGCATGCAGCGAAAGATCAAATGCTTTTTTACTCAACTGTTGTTTTCTTTTTGAGTCTTGACTGCCTAGTAAAGTATTGTAGGCAGAATATAAGCTTGCTGTACTCATTAACAGAGCTTCATTGTCAGGGTCTTTGACTAGTAAAGATTCTTGTAATAGTAGATATGATGGAATTGCTTCAAGTACAGTTTCAGGGTCATTATGATTTAATATCACCTGTTTTAAATTTTTTCCAAAATCGTTAGTTGCAGATGAAGTTAGCAAACTACAACCA
>CAZZIX010000288.1:0-3528 GCA_964654345.1 uncultured Methylomarinum sp. | reverse complement strand
CGATAGCGTAATCCACCAGCTTTACAGAGTTGTCGGGTAACGCTATCGCTCACCCAACCTACATTTTCTTAACTTATATAGCAGTGACGTAATATGGGTAGGTTATTTATTTCCAGTTGCCTAAAGAGGAAAGATGGCTAAAGTTTATGATGCAGATAAAATTCAAAAACTAAAAACGCGTGTTACCTATGTTGGCGCTCTGGTTAATATTTTTTTAACGGTACTAAAAATTGGCTTTGGTTTTTTAGGTCAATCAACATCTTTAATTGCTGATGGTATTCATTCTTTATCAGACTTAATCAGTGATTTTTTAGTTATTATCGCTATTAAACTAGGGAGTCGTGAAGCAGATCATAACCATCCCTATGGTCATCGTCGTTTTGAAACAATTGCTACAGTTATGTTGGGGGGTGGCCTAATTGTTGTTGCCGGTGGGATTGCCTGGGATGCAGGTGATCGACTACTCAATCCCGTTAAACTGCTTATTCCTACCAATGAAACATTAAGTATTGCAGTTATTTCGATTCTAGCAAATGAATGGTTGTTTCATTACACTAAACGAATTGGTAAAAAAACACGGTCAAAATTATTATTAGCTAATGCCTGGCATCACAGGAGTGATGCGCTTTCATCCATTATTGTATTATTTGGAATTGGTGCGGTATTAATGGGATATCCTTTTGCAGATGCGATTGCAGCTATTGTCGTTGCTTTAATGATTGCAAAAATGGGTTTGTCATTAGTTTTAGAAAGTATTAAAGAGTTGGTAGACTCTTCTTTACCCGAAGATTTTGTGCAAGAAATAACACGAACTATAAAGCTGACAGATGGCGTTGAAAGCATCCATTTTTTGCGTACTCGGCAAATGGGTGAAGATGCCTATATTGATGCACATATCGTTGTTAGTCCAAGAATCAGTGTTTCTGAGGCACATATGATTGGAGATGCAGTTAGAGATAACATAAAGGCTGAGTTTGATGATGTTGCTGATGTTCTAGTTCATGCAGATCCAGAAGATGATGAGTTTAAGGGTAAAGAGAAAAAACCATTGTCACGCAAACAAATTCAGGTTTATTTGGATAAATATTTTTCAGAGTACCTTCATTCTATAGAGAACTTCAGGGTTCATTATTTAGATGGAAAGATTGAAGTGGAAGTGATTCTACCACATGGTATGTTTAATCAACCCGAACAAATTGCATGGATTAAAAAGCAATGTGCTTTGATTGAAAATGAGGTAGATATGATTGAAAAAGCTTTTGTTTTTTTTAAAGTTTGATGATTAAATCAAGATTATAGTTCAAGCGATATAAATTAAGGTTGTAAAAAATGGCGGTAGGAGATATTGATTTTCCTGAAATGAATCAAGTTTCAGGAATAAAACTAGGCACTAGTAATGCAGGTATAAAACAAACAGAACGTGATGATATTCTTATTATAGAAATGGTGGAGACTGCAACATGTGCTGGCGTATTTACCCAAAATGCCTTTTGTGCTGCGCCCGTACATGTTGCAAAAGATCATTTGCAGCATAATCCACGCTGGTTGTTGATTAACTCTGGAAATGCCAATGCAGGGACAGGGGAGCAAGGCATGAAAGATGCTGAGACTTGTTGTTTATCCTTGGCTTCTATTTTAAAGGCAAATGATCAACAAGTCTTACCGTTTTCAACAGGGGTTATTGGTGAGAATTTATCTGTCGAAAAAATTGAAGCAGTATTGCCTAAAGTAGTTTCTTCTTTGAGTGAAGGTCATTGGAATAAAGCAGCTAATGCAATTATGACGACAGACACCTTTGCAAAAGGTGCATCTAAAGTGATTGAAATAGAAGGGAAAACTATCACTATCACTGGTATTTCAAAAGGTGCAGGGATGATTCAGCCTAATATGGCCACTATGTTGGGCTTTGTGGCAACGGATGCAAAAATAAGCCAAACGCTTTTACAAAAATGTTTATTTGATGCAGTAGAACAGTCATTTAATCGAATAACTGTCGATGGCGATACCTCAACAAATGATTCTTGTATTTTAATGGCAAGCGGGCATTCTTATGCACCTGAAATTACAGAGAATAGTGAACTTTATAAAATATTTTCAAAAGCTGTTACTGATGTTTGTAAACGATTAGCTGAATTAATTATCAGGGATGGGGAAGGGGCAACTAAGCTGATAAAAATAAGTGTTGAAGAAGCTTTTGATAATGAGGAGGCATTAAGGGTTGGCAAAACAATAGCTCATTCACCCTTGGTTAAAACTGCATTTTTTGCTAGTGATCCAAACTGGGGGCGGATTCTAGCAGCAGTTGGCCGATCTGAAATAGAACACGTGGATTTAGAAAAGATAGAAATTTATCTGGATGACGTCTGTATTGTAAAAAATGGTTCTCGATCTAGTAGTTATACAGAAGAACAAGGACAACAAGTCATGGATCAGGAAGAAATTCTTGTTCGTGTTATTTTAGGGAGAGGGGATGCTAAGGAAGAGGTACTAACTTGCGATCTTTCTTATGATTATGTACGAATTAATGCGGAATATAGAACATGAAAAAATTAGCACTTGTTCTTTTATTGTCTTTATCCTTATTAGGCTGTGGAACTAGTTTAGTCAAAGCATTTGTTGATTCACCCGAAGTAAAAGGTATTGAATTAGCCGCCTTTTCCGTTAAAGATAAACAGGCTATTTTTAAAATAGCTTTGTATAACCCCAATGCTTTTTCCTTACCTATATCAGGAATGACGGGGGATATTGTTCTAAACCAGATGATTATTGGCAGTATAGATGCAGAAAGTGACCAAAGCTTGGCCGCACATTCTACTCAATTAGTGACACTGCCGATTATGCTTAATGTTGATGATCTTGTTAAAGCAGCAAAAAGTGTATTGAATAGAAGGCAAGCTGAATACACTTTTAATGGAGAGGTCATGACCTCAGTGGGACAAATACCCTTTTCTAAAAAAGGGAACTTATCTATGCAAGATCTTATTTCAGCTTTTTTTCGATAGTATTCTATTAGGACTTTAAAGACCAGTTCTTTACTTGATAAATCCAGAATGAACACTAGAACTCCTTTACATGTTGCTGTCGGTGTTATTAAGAATAGCGAAGGTAATATTCTAATTTCACTTAGGCATAAATCATCTCACCAAGGAGGTCTATGGGAATTTCCAGGAGGAAAGGTTGAGTTAAATGAATCGGTTGAACAAGCTTTAACAAGAGAATTAAAAGAAGAGCTTGGTATTTCAGTACAAACATTAGAACCTTTGATTAAAATCAAGCATCAATATACGGATTTAAATGTATTGTTAGATGTCTGGACAGTCACACTTTTTTCAGGAAACCCTAGAGGATGTGAGGGACAAGAAATAAAATGGGTTAGTCCCGAACAGTTAGTCAAACACTCGTTCCCAGAAGCAAATTACCCAATTATCACAGCAGCAAGGTTGCCTAATGAATATGCAATATTAAATGGTGAAGATGTAGACGAGTTACTGATAAAATTACAAACAATCTTAAATAAAGGGATAAAAT
>CAZZIX010000287.1:0-3530 GCA_964654345.1 uncultured Methylomarinum sp. | reverse complement strand
TTTTACTGCCAGAATTAGAAGAACAAAATATTCGTTTTGTACGTCGTGATAAATGGTCAACTACACAAAAAAAATGGATAGAAAAGTTTTTTAATGTTGAATTATTACCTATTTTAACCCCCATGGGGCTAGACTCTGCGCATCCTTTTCCTCGCATATTAAATAAAAGTTTAAACTTTATTGTTGCGATGACAGGAAAGGATGCTTTTGGGCGAAATAGTGGGCGAGCTATTTTACAAGTACCCAGAGCGTTACCTCGAGTCATTCAATTACCTCAAGAAGAAACGGACAGTGGGTCTTATGATTTTGTGTTTCTATCGTCTATTATTCATGCTTTTGTTGATAAATTATTCAATGGAATGACAGTAAAAAGCTGTCATCAATTTCGAGTCACAAGAAATAGTGATTTTTTTGTTGATGAGGATGCGATAGATGATCTTCTTCACGCTGTTGAGGGCGAGTTGTTGATGCGTAATTATGGTGATGAAGTCCGTATGGAAATTGATGAAAACTGTCCTGAAGAAACAATATTGTTTTTAAAAGAACGTTTTAGAATCCATGCTGATAGAGTGTTTCAAGCTAAGGGGCCTGTTAACTTAAGTCGATTACAGACAATTAATAATTTAATTGACCGGCCTGATTTAAAATTTCCTCCGTTTAATTCTTATATTGCGCCTCAATTAGGTCGTAAGAAGAATATATTTGATGCCATTAAAAAGCAGGATATTTTATTACATCATCCTTATGAGTCATTCAGGCCGGTAGTAGAATTTTTACGTCAGGCTGCTGTTGATCCAAATGTATTGGCTATTAAACAAACAGTTTATAGAGCAGGGGTTGACTCACCTATTGTTGCGGCGCTTGTTAAAGCTGCAAGAGCAGGAAAGGAAGTCACGGTAGTGATTGAATTACGCGCTCGATTTGATGAAAAGGAAAATATTGGTCTTGCTGCAAAGTTGCAAGAAGCTGCTGTCCATGTTGTTTACGGAGTAGTTGGTTATAAAACACATGCGAAAATGTGCTTAATTTTGAGGAAAGAAGGGAAAAAATTATGTAATTATGTGCATTTAGGAACCGGTAATTATCATCCCAAAACTGCAAGGCTGTATACAGATTATGGCCTGTTTTCCTGTGATAAAGAATTAGGTGAAGATGTCAGGCGTATTTTTGCTCAATTGACTAGTTTAGGAAAGGTGACAAAATTAAATAAACTTTTACAATCGCCTTTTACTTTGCATAAAGGGGTGATAGATAAAATTGAAAGAGAAATCCAGAATAAGAAAAATGGTAAATCTGCAAAAATAATAATCAAAGTGAATGCGATTGTTGAAGAAGAATCAATTCAGGCACTCTATAGAGCTTCTCAGGCAGGGGTTAAAGTTAAACTAATTGTTAGAGGCGTGTGTTGTCTGCGCCCTGGTGTAAAAGGCATTTCAGAAAATATAGAAGTCCGCTCAATTATTGGGCGATTTTTAGAGCATACGCGTGTTTATGCATTTTCAAATGATGGTGAGTGGGAGGTGTATGCATCTAGTGCTGATTTAATGAATAGAAATATGTTTAGAAGGGTTGAGACTTGTTTTCCGATAGATAGTAAAAAATTACATGATAGAATTCTTCATGATCTGGATTGTTATTTAAAAGACAATAGCCAAACTTGGTTGTTGCAAAGTGATGGTACCTATTTACAAGCTAAACCTAAAAAGGGTGAGGAAGCATATATCGTTCAAAACGAACTATTAAAATCTTTTCAATAATTTTTTTCTTCTTCACTATTTGGTAAAAATAGCTTAAATATTGCCCCTCCATTTTGATTATGCTCTGCCCAAATTTTACCCCTATGGGCAGAAACAATTTCTTGGCAAATAGATAAACCTAATCCTGTGCCGCCCGCGCCATTTTTAGTTTTACTACTTTGAATAAATTTATCAAAAATAGTTGAAAGCTCATCGTCAGGAATACCAAGACCTTGATCAGATATTGAAACTAAAGCACCTTCTGTTGTTTTTGTATCCGAGCTGCGTTTGCCAAGAATAATGCTGATTTTTTCTATTGTTATTTCAATTGTTTTGTCTTGAATAGAAAATTTAATCGCATTAGTGATTAAATTACTTAACACTTGTAGTATTTTATTTTTATCACACACTATTAATAAAGGGTCAATAGGTTGATTAATGATGAAATTAATACCTTTTTCTTTGATTGAGGCAGAGCATTCATTATGTATCTGTTGAACTAATAGCGTTAAATCATTTTTTTCAAAATTAAAGTCTTCTTTTCCTGCTTCCAGCTTAGATAAGTCAAGAAGGTCGTTTAGCAATGAAAGTAAGCGTTGGCTGCTTATTTCAATATTAGTAAGAAATTTTTGTAACTTAACCGTTTTTTTCTCATCTAATGGTGAGCCTTTAAATTGTTTTAAACATAAAGAGGTGAAACTAATAATGCCATGCATGGGTGTTCTTAGCTCATGAGACATATTGGCTAAAAATTCACTTTTGGAATTATTCGCTTGTTCAGCCATCTCTTTGGCATGTTTTATATCGGTAGTTTGCTCATCAACTAATTCTTGTAAATTATCTTGTTTTTGTTGTAACTGAGCTTCAAAGTTTTTTCTATCAGTTATATCAAAAAGAATACTTAAATATTGGTAAGGAACTTTGTCCTGATCCAGGAAAGGTGTTGTGTTTTCTGAAAACCAAATTGTTTCATTTTGTATGTTTAAGAAGCTAGTCTCACCAACCCAGGGGGTTCCTTGAGCTAAAAACTCATGCCTTTGCCTAAGTTGAAGTTCGTTATTGGGTGGTGCTGAAAATTTTGTATGAATATCTGATTGTCCCAAAAATGCATTCCTGCTTCTTCCTAAAAGCTGACAAAACTTGTCATTGATTTCGATCACGCGAAAGTCTCTGTCTCGCATGATGATACTTGCAGAAGCATCTAAAGCCAGTTTGTGATCTTCAAGTTCTTTTTCAAGTTTTTTATCAAGGGTAATGTCTCTAAAGAAGCAAACAATCACTTCGTTCTCAATTGTTTCTTCATTATTATCTTCTTCTTCGATATCTTCAGCAAAGGGATCTAATTCGTCTGTCTCATCAAATAAAATGGTCTCTTCTTCACTTGCTTGCCCAGTAGAGATGTGAAGTAAAATATCAAATCCCATTCTATGTTTCCCTAACAATGGAATTTCTGCTGATGCACGAGAGGAGATGAAATACCGGATATAAGCGCCTACATTATCTTCAACCCAATCAGGGCATGGGATAAGATCTGGGATTTTACGTTTGACTACTTCTCCCTCGCTGTATCCAAAAATTTGCTGTGCAGCAAGATTAAAGGTATTTACCGTACCATCAGGTTCAAAAGAAATAATTCCATCTGATGCGTTGTGTAATAAGGAATGTAGCTTTGTTTGCTCACTGATAAGATCAAAACCGGCTTTTGAAAGTTGAGCGTTTTGTGTCTTTAATGATTTGAGTTCATGAATTATTTGAGAAGTTTCTTCTGATTCATTATTGAGCATAGTATTCATT
>CAZZIX010000286.1:0-3541 GCA_964654345.1 uncultured Methylomarinum sp. | reverse complement strand
GCTACAAGCCTGTCTGTCGCCAAAGATAAATTATTTAAGTTTTTGTCTGGGTGGCTAGGTGGGCCAGATTTATTTATACAAGAATTTGGGCATCCTATGCTAAGAAGGAGGCACTTTCCTTTTGTAATAGGTCAAGCAGAAAAGGATCAATGGATGATATGTATGAATAAAGCTATGAACGAAATACCGATGAACTCGGATTTAAAAAAAAGCTTATTAGGATCATTCGATCAGTTGGCAACTCATATGATCAATCAATAATATATTCACGCAGTCAGGGATGAGCAGTATAGACAACTTTTTGTAACAAATCAGGATATAACTTTATGTCACTTTATAAACAATTATTAATACTTGTTTCAGCTTTGTTTTTATTGATTTTTGGTCTTAATTTTGTGTTGAGTGTAAATAACATTAGGAGTTATTTGGAGGGAGAGGCAGAAGTACACGCTCAAGATACAGCAACATCGTTAGGCTTATCCCTTAGTCCTTATATGACTGTGGAGACTGACCCTATTATTGAAACTACAATGAAGGCTATTTTTGATAGAGGGTATTATCAAGAAATTAAACTGCTCGATGTGGATAACCTTACATTAGTAAGATTATCCAATAGTGAGGAGATAGAAGGTGTTCCTGGCTGGTTTGTTAAAGCTTTTCCGATGAATGCAGCAAAGGCCGAAAGTGAGATAAGTTCAGGTTGGAATATTAGCGGAGTTGTCTACGTTACAATTAATTCAGGTTACGCTTATCTCAAATTATTTGAGCAAGTAAAGCATAGCTTTTTTTATTCATTAGCAGTCCTTCTTTTATCTGTATTTTTGTTGCATATTGTTTTGAGAATAACGCTATCTTCGTTGAAAAAAATTGATCATATGGCATTAGCAATTGCTAAAGGGAAATTTGAAACGATTGATGAATTGCCTTGGACGACGGAAACTAGAAATGTCACTAGTTCAATGAATATGATGTCAAGAAGAATGGACGGGGTGATAACAAACCTAAACGTAAAACTTACCGGAATCGGAAAAAAACTACAACAAGATGAATTAACTGGGCTACATAAAAAAAGTAGTTTTGAAACTGATTTAAAGTATTTATTTGGATCTGATGTTGATGCATTTATTTTCATCATAAAAATTGATGGCTTGAATGAGCTAGTTAAAGAATGGGATAGTGATGCTGTAGATCAGTTTCTAAAATATTTTTCTCAAATATTAAGTGATGCACCTAAACCAAATGAAGCTAGTGATATTTCGATTTATCGATTTTTCGGTTCAGAATTCGCTTTATTAGTAAAGAATGCAAAGACAGAAGAAGTGGAGGAAATTGCAAAACAGCTAAGTTCCTCTTTTACAGAAATTGGTGAAAAATATAAAAAACCAGATATTGCTCATATTGGTGTTGTTCCCTTTAACCCTGTGGATTCAGTTGAAGGTAATTTATTAGCAGCGAATGAAGCCTATGAGCAAGCCCATATTATCGGGCAAAATAGTTTTTATATTCGTACTAATGATGACCATGCAAAGGCTATTGCTGATTGGAAAACTTTGGTGTTTAGTGTTATAGATAAACATCAATACAGTGTAAGGTTTGTTGACCCTGTTGAATATTTTCAGACAGGAAAAACGGTGATGAAAGAAGCTTTTTTAGATATTTTTGATAAACAAGGTGAGGCTGTTTCGATTGGAACTTTTATATCAATCGCAGAAAAATTTTCTAAAATTGTGGAGTTAGATAAAGGTGTGATTTTAACAGTTATTGATCATATAAAAACACGACAGATTGAATATGCGATGGCTATCAATTTATCTACAAGGACGATTAAAAATAGCACTTTTCGATCTTGGCTTGCTGATTTGATAGGTGAAAATAAATCTCTTTCTCAGCAGCTTGTTTTTAGTTTATCCGCTTATGCAGTAGCCAAAGAAGTTGAAGTTTATAAAGAGTTTATAGATTTTGTTCATCAATTAAATGCAAAAGTGATGATTAAACGGTTTGAAATTAGGTCATTATCTCCAGAAAATGCAAAAATTTTAAAACCGGATTATATTCGGTTAGCGAGAGATCTAGGGCATAATGTTTCATCAGATCAGGAAAAAAGAGCATTTATAGAAACAATGCAAGAAATTTGTGAAATATTAGGGATAAATATTTTAGCTGAAAATGTTCAAGCTGAAATTGATTTTAATTGTCTTAGGGATATTGGCATTACAGGAATAAGTCGGTAGTAGTGAAGAAGTCTCCTGTTTTATTTAAAGTGCTTTGTTTTTTATTTAGATTTAAAACTATTCAGGTACAGGCATTTGTGATTGGCCTGTTGGCTGTGTTTTCAGTCTCTGCAACAATTGAGATAAGTGAAGCTCTATTGTTGAAAATTCAAAATAAATATGGAAAGGAAGCTTCATTAAGAGTAAAGCAATGGCAGGTGTTAATGCAAACGGCAAAGGGTCTATCTGATCAAGAAAAACTTAAAAAGGTGAATGATTTTTTCAATTATAGAATAAAGTTTGTAGATGATCTTCGGTTGTGGAATGTTGCTGATTATTGGGCAACCCCATTAGAGTTTTTAGCTAGAGGACAAGGGGATTGTGAAGATTATTCGATTGCTAAATACTTTACATTAAAAGAATTAGGTGTTTCTGAAAAAAAGATGCGAATCACTTATGTCAAAGCACTAAAATTAAATCAGGCACACATGGTTTTAACCTATTATTCATCGCCACGAGACATACCTGTTGTTTTGGACAATCTAATTACTGAAATAAAATTAGCAACCAAGCGGACAGACTTAATGCCAGTTTATAGTTTTAATGGTATGGGGTTGTGGATTGCAAAGGCAAGAGGTAATGGAAAAAGGGTCGGGAACGCTAATAAACTAAATTTATGGGAAGAATTAACACAACGAATGATAAACAATACTTTTTGAAACCAATGGGAGAATGGTTCGGTTGCTAAATTTTAATTATACAATTCGTCGTAGTCAACGGGCAAAAAAAACACGAATTATTGTTACACCAGAAAAAATTGAGGTTGTAGCCCCTTTAGGCGTATCAGAACAGGCAATTCATAAATTTGTTAAGGATCATAAAGCATGGGTTGAAGTTACCAGTGAAAAGGTAAAGCTACGGAAAAAGAATATAAAAAAAATTGCACCTGTTAATTATAATAATGGGACTTTAGTACCTTTTAGAGGTAAACAGGTAAGAATAATACTAGAGCAAGTGGTGTCTTCAAATAAGATAAAAATAGAGTTAGATAAGAACAATGAATTTATTATATTTGTGCCAAAATCAAATCATAATAGTGATCTAATTAGATTAGCTTTAATTGAATGGATGAAAAAACAGGCTTATATAGATGTAGAAGGCTATGTAAAACTATATGCTAATAAATATAATTTGTATCCCCGTAATGTAAGAATAAAAACACAGAAGAGTCGATGGGGAAGTTGTGGAATTCATAATGATATAAATATTAATTGGCTATTAATTCTTGCACCACCAGAAGTGTTAGCTTATGTGCTGGTTCATGAGCTTTG
>CAZZIX010000285.1:0-3550 GCA_964654345.1 uncultured Methylomarinum sp. | reverse complement strand
AGCGGATTATATCGTCAATCCAGCTGATACTTTTATCGAAGAATTCAGCTATGCGCTCTTTAGTCCAATTGGCATTGTTGAGATATATGACAGTCTGGAAATAATCCGTTATTTTTGTGTCAACACGATCAGAATTCAGCTTCAGATTCAGTGCCTTGATCTCATCAGTATCTCCGGTAACAATCCTTACGTCTACGCGATCAAAATATCCTGGGTTTGAACGACGGATACCTTGTATAGCTTCCATACGATGAAATCCGCCCACCAGGTAATATTCTTGACTATTGCGTTCCCACACGATCAGCGGTTCGAACAGGCCGTTGGTGACGATGTCTTTCTCAAGATGTAAAACCTTGGCCAGGTCCAGGTTTCGATGATTAGTCAGTGTGTGGTGGAATTCAATTTGTTCTATAGGTAAATATTCGTACCGTTTGGTGGTTAGCATTATTCGTATTCTTAGCGAAAAAGAGACTTTATAATGAAAAGTCAGGAATGAGAGATATAAATTAATTTTATACCCAAGTTTGAGAAAGATTATAACTAATTTTGAGTTGTAAATCTTAAACAAATAACTTGGATTCCGGGGAGCAGCAAGAGGTAAGTTGAGGGAATAATAAAACTTTATAGATCTATAATATATAAACATACTTGTTCCGGCATGTTTATTGTTGTTAATGATAAGTGTTTGTTATTAATGGTTTTTGTCGTATTATTTTTATAAGTTAGACAGATTATTTTCTTGTTTTTTAATGGTTTTTTTTAAATTAATTCAATCCCTTGAAAACACCGCGGACTCTCTTATTTCACTTTTAAGTTTGTTGCCATGTCATGTTTCTTTACAAACATTAATGATAGATAAATTCGAGTTTTTTAAAACCCTGTGTTATCAATGGTATATATTTATGGAATAAAATTTGCTAGTAATTATTTTAAAGCCAGGAAAATTAATAAAAAAAGCGGATACTTGAAATTTTGTAAAAGGTTTTTTAATTTTTTTCTGGATTAAATAATGAAATTTAAGGTGAATATTATGATTAAAAGTATATTAATAATAATGACTGCATTTGTCTCTCTGAGTATGCTTATTGCTGTATTTATTATGAAACATGGTATTAACAATAAGAGACGTATTTTAAAAAGGGTTAAAGTACAGTCTGACACACTGTCTAGTGATAACAAATAATCGTCTATTGACTCATTCTTAGGTTTAACCGGTGCAACTTGTTTAACCATTTTGTTTAAATTTTTCAAGTTTAGCCTCTGCATTAGGATAAACAAAAATACTCTAAAGTTTATGGCTGTCAGTAAAATTAACAGTTTCTTATATGTGATTACTCTGGACTGTCATCGAATCTTACGTCTGTTGTGAATAGTGTCCGATTAACAAATAAAAGTTGCCCCCCCCCTGAATATTAAATGACACCAGCATGTTCATTGTATTGGTGTATAGAAAGTACGCCAGGTTGACGGTTTAATATTTTTCTATAAATGATCTCAAAAAAGCCAACATGTGACATAATTTGGCATAAGAAAACACTACCGTATTCAGTTTATTGGCGATGATGTAGCTAGATATTTAAAATTTACGACTCAAACATCCCTGTTCGTTTTTCCATATAATAATGTTATAGGGGTAAGTTTATTCTTGAGCCATGACATTTATTTTTTTTGGTTTAACAGCTTCTCGTTTTGGAATAATAATTTCCAGAACGCCATCTTTACTATTTGCACTAATAGCATCGTCATCAGCAGTATCAGGTAAATTAAAACGTCGGTAAAATGACCCACTGCTACGCTCAATACGTTTGTAACCCTCTTTTTCAGTCTTAGTCACAGATTCTTTTTCGCCTTTTACAGTCAAAACACCTGCATCCATATGCACTTCTATATCTTCTGGATTGACACCGGGAATATCAGCAAGTAAAACAAAACGGTTGTCTTCTTCTTTAATATCCACAGCAGGTGCCCATTCGGCAGTAGACATTGAGCCTTCATTACCAGAGTCATCATAGGAACTTTCTAGTTGTTTTTGTAATTGATTTAATAAGCTCCAGGGTTCATATCTTATAATGTTCATTTTATTCTCCTAAAGATTATGAGAAAAACTAACGGACAAAATAAACCGTTATTCATTATTAATATGGAGGTTGAAATTATTTTTACAAGAGTTTTCTGGTTAAATAAAGTAAATTGTAATGACGGATTTTGAATTTTTTAGTAGGTTAAGTTGTGTAAGATCTCTAGTTATCAGGTTAAGTGTGAGTTACTGGAGCTAAGTGTTTATAAAAGCTAAAAAATGTGAAGTTATTCACATTAGCTGTGGATAACTCTGTGGATTAATATTGATGACGGGCACTTAAGTCATGTATTTACTGCTCTTTTGTCAGATTGTATGTATTTTATACAATAAAATAATATATTTAATAATCAATGGTTTATGTTGTCAGTAGTTGAATGTATTTTTTTTAATGTAAGCATTTTGTTTCAATCCGAAGCTTAAATTTTACAAAAATCCACTGTGGATAAAAAAACGTGATGCAGTTCTCATTTGTTTATTTTCTTAATTGTAAAATCACATTCTTCTGCATATATAGGTGCAAGGAATAATTAATTAGCGTTGAAAAGAAATTTAGTATTTTTTGTAATAAAAATGACATTGATACTCTGTTCTATGGATCTAAAAAACGCATTTTTTATTTCATTTTAAACAATTATTTGCTATGAAAAGATGCGTCTAACCTTTTAATGCCGATAAATTTATTTTCAACTGTTAATTCCATTTCAAAATAACCCTTAATTCCATCTTTAGTCAGGAATGATTGAATATTTCTGGCAGGAAAAACGATTCGACGGCCGTCGTCAGCAATGACAGATATATTTTTTGCTGCACCTTGATAAACCTTAAGAAATTGGTCGTACGACAGTTGTAGCGTAAAACGAATGAGTTGATGTTGACTCATGGGTCTGGGGAATTAAAAAAAGATATTAGGGGCTACCCTCCAGCCCATGTTGCTTAAATAATAGCAGTGTGAAAGGGTAGAGGGCAATACTTTTGCAAATTACACGAGACAATATTAACGTTGATTTTGCAACGCAGCAATACGTTCTTCCAGGGGAGGGTGGCTCATGAATAATTTTTTGGCTCCACCACCATTGATACCAAAGGCAGCAAGTTGACCAGGCAAGTCTTCTGGACTATGAGCACGTTGCAATGCACGTAAAGCACTGATCATTTTTTCTTTTCCAGCTAAGCGAGCCC
Source organism: uncultured Methylomarinum sp. (assembly GCA_964654345.1). GTDB lineage: Bacteria > Pseudomonadota > Gammaproteobacteria > Methylococcales > Methylomonadaceae > QPIN01. The sequence goes on along the minus strand of CAZZIX010000285.1, from coordinate 291 downwards.
CACCTTTATCGGCATGAAATTCCCGGTAACGAGAAAACCACATGACTAATATTGAAGCGAGGAATGATAATACTATTTGAGCAACTATCTGAGTAATGAAATAGCCGATACCATGACCTCGCTCATTTTTCAAAATAACCCGGTCTACAAAATGACCGATGATTGAAGCGAAAAAATACACAAAAGTGTTAACCACCCCTTGCATCAGAGCCATAGTTATCATATCGCCATTGGCAACATGGCTGATTTCATGGCCGACCACTGCTTCAACTTCGTCTTGACTCATTGCTT
>CAZZIX010000284.1:0-3555 GCA_964654345.1 uncultured Methylomarinum sp. | reverse complement strand
CTGTTGTGATGATAAACCCTAGTTTCAAAGTATTATCGCAAAGTAAAAAGAAAGACTGGGAAGGTTGTTTAAGTATTCCTGGAATCAGGGCATTAGTCCCTCGGTTTGAAAACATACAAATAGCTTATGTTGATGAACAGGGCAGTAAACAAAAACTGTTAGCAGAAAATTTTGTAGCCCGTATTTTTCAGCATGAATATGATCATTTAAACGGCTTAGTTTATCTTGATCGTGTGGAAAATAATAAAGATATTATTGCTGAATCTGAGTTTCAAAAATTGATGGGAAAGAATTTGTAAATAATTTTACTTGGGTACTTTATCTATAACCGGCCTTCTAATTCAATCATAAACTTATCTCTATTGTTTATTAAAACTTAGACTTTTACCCTTATGTTTTTTGCTCATTTTTAGAGACTCTCATTTATATTAACCCCTGTTTAGTGAAGCTACATCACAGATTTTAACTCTATCTTCTCAAAAATATTGTTTAAGCATATCGCTTTGTTGTATTCCGTCATCCCTAACCTATAATTTAAATCTAGAACAAAATGAAATAACATTTACTTTCGATATCAGGACAAGATAGACCATGACAATCCGTAAAAAACTCTATTTAGGTTTTTCCAGCTTATCTGGAATACTATTATTATTTGGACTAGTCTCTTGGTATTATTTTGATTTATTAGAAAAGAAAGTCTCTGAAAATATTGAAAGAGAAATACCTGCTATAAAACTTGCTCTTGAACTTCATAAAGGTGCATATAACGCAACCATTGAGCAATTAAACTATTTGCTATATAAAACACCTATATCTCAACGGCATACAAAAACCATACTAGAAAAAATGGACTCAGATCTAATAAAAATAGATCAAATTGGCCTACAAATTAACGACCAAGACCTGCTTAATCAATCCACAGAAATCAAACAAAATATTATAGATTTTAATATCCTTTATGAGCTTGGCCTCAAAGCTATAGTGAATAACAAACATGCAATTAAGAGCATAAATAATAATGGAAAAAAACTTTTAGCAGAAGCTGATTCGTTTGTATTAAAACTGCAATTTAAATACTCTGATTTACTTAAAAATGGTGAATTACAAACTGATACAAAAATTAAAATTCAGAAATATATCCTTGCAAATCAAATTAAAACTTTGGTTTACTCGACAATTCAACATGAAAAACAAGAAAGACTTTATAAAGACCGTACTTTTTACAAAAAAATACAGAAACAAATCCCAGAGTTATTGAGTTTATTAAAAAAGTTACAAAAAATTAGTAAAGGTAGGACCGAACTTAAAAAAGTTAAACAAGCTCAAAAAACGACTGCACAATACAAAAAATCTATAGACCAGTGGATTTCTAGCGAGACCAGATTACAAATTTTAGTGATCAAAATAAATACAATAGCTACTACCACTAGAATTTCTACTGCACAAGCTGTACAAAATGAATGGTTCAAGGCAGATGAAGGGAGCAAGAAAACGACGGCTTTATTTACTCAAGCTCATTTATATCTTTTTTATGCTTTATTAGTTTGCTTTTTTACTGGCATTATTTTAGCCATTGCCATACCTAGAAATATTATTAAATCAATCAACTTGTTGTCTAAATTTGCTAAAAATTTTAGTCATGGTGATTTAACTACACGAACTCATCTATCTTCAACTGATGAAATGGGTGTTATAGCTAAAAATTTAGATAAAGCTGCGGACAATTTACAAACTATTATTCGTCAAATTGATACTGATACACCTGAGTTAATCCAGCATTCAGTCTCTTTATCTAAAGTAGTAGAGACAAATTCCACTGACATTAAAACTCAAAAACAACAGTTAGAACAAGTTGCTACTGCAATGAGTCAATTGGCAATAACAGTAGAGGAAGTTGTTAAAAATGCTACTCAGGCGGCCAGTGCAGCAAATACTACTGATACACAAGCTATTGAAGGATACTTAATTATTTCTCAAGCCGTCAAATCTATTAACTCATTAGCAAATGAAATTAATCAAGCTGCTTTTGTTATTAATCAACTGGAAGATGATGTAAGAGATATTGATAGTTTTATAAATGATTTTTATCAGCAACTTAATCTAAAAGAACTCAGTGTTACAAACGAGGTAAGTAGTTTACATGAACAAGAGCATAAGTTTGTTAATGCAACACATGATGTAAGTATTTTAGCTCGTAATACAACGACATCAACAGATAGAATGCAATCCATGATTAAAAAACTACACTTTGATACAAAAAAGGCAGTTGATGCAATAGAATCCTGCCATAAAATCATAGAGGATAGTGCAAGACAAACAAGAAAATCAGAAACAACACTGCAAACTATTACTCAGTCTGTCACTACCATCAATCATATGAACACTCTACTTGCTTCAACAGCCGAGGAACAAAGTACAGTGACAAAAGAAATTAACAAGAGTATTTTTACATTAAACGGCATCTCAGAAAAAAACTTAAAAGCTACTGATGAAACATCAAAATCAAGTCAAAAACTAACTACAATAGCAAATAACCTAAAAGACTCGATAAGCAGCCTGTCAGTATAATAATTGGGATAAATACTTCGCACAGCATTTAATTTTCTGTTATCAATACCTTACCTGAATCTAACGATAAAGCTAATTGTCCTTTAAGCAAACCCTGTAATTCTTTACCCACCATGCTGTAGCGCCAGCCTTGTAAGATTATGCTATTTTCTTCATCAATCAAAAGCTTTTCAAGGTCTTTTTTACTCGCTAAAATCATTGGATTTAAAGAATTCTCATCAGCTTTGACTCTAACTAAGGCAGTCAACACATCCAGAACAGCTTCTTGTTGCTGTGTTTTTTTCTTTATCTTTGATTTATCATTTAATGGTATCGGAGCTTTACCCTTTGCCTCATCAATTAATTGACAGATGACTTTTCCGTAACGATTAACTGATCGTTCATTAATAGTTCGGATTTTTGCTAATTCACTGACTGTCACCGGTTGTAACTTAGCTAACTCAAGTAATAAATCATCTCTAATCAGCCAATTTTTTGGTCTATTCTCTGATTGTGCCGTTCTTTCTCTCCATTCTGTCAATGCCTGAACAATGGAAAGCTGCTTACCTGTCAGCCTATTCTTTCCTTTTACTTTCAACCAGGCCTTAGCAGGGGGAGGTTGATATAACTCTTTATTATTTAATCGTTCAAAATCTTTGTTCAACCAATCAGAACGCCCAGACTCTTCCAACTGCTGACCAATCATTTTATATATTTTACATAGATAAATCACATCATCTGCAGCATACTGTATTTGTGCTTCACTAAGAGGCCTAATACTCCAGTCAGTCCTTGTGTGAGCTTTAGATAAATTGATATTCAAAAAACTAGAAACCAGCATGGCATAGCCAGGGTTTTCCTGAAAACCTAGTAAAGGCGCGGCTATTTGAGTATCAAAAACGGGACTTGTTACCTTTCCAGTAAGATGATAAAAGATTTCCAGATCTTGCCTGCATGAGTGTAATACTTTGATAATATCTGGATTATTAATGACTTCAAAAAGCTCAG
>CAZZIX010000283.1:0-3561 GCA_964654345.1 uncultured Methylomarinum sp. | reverse complement strand
GCTTTTTGTGCGGATTTTAAGGCATCACTACGTTCCCCAGTAGAAAGTTGTAACTCAGATAATCTAGCCCACGCCAAAGCATTATCCGGTGATAATTCAACAGCCTTTTGGGTTGCTTTTAGTGCTGATTCTATTTTAAATTTCGACTGATAAGCATAAGATAAAGCAATCTGAGCCGTGGTTGATTGAGGATTTTGAGTGGTTGCTTTTTGAGCCAAGTTTAAAGCTTCATCCTGTCGATTTTTAACAACTGAAACTATTGCTCGCAATGCTAATGCATCACTGTAATCAGGTTCTATAGTTTGTACCTGATCAATAAATTTTAAAGCTTCGTCAACACTACCTACACTTAGTAAAAGCGATGCAATATAAGTTAAATAGTGACTGTCATTTTGTAAATCTTGATTTTTATCGAGTAAGCTTAAAGATTTATCTAAATTATTACCTATTTGTTGTTGATTATCATCAGCATTTAATTTAGATACCCTACCCTTTTCTATATTGATAACGGGTGGATAATACAGTGTCCACTGCACTGCATCTTCTGGACGAATGGCTAGTGCTTTAACTTGTGGTGCTTGGCTTTCGTATGTAATTCCAGTAAAACCTTGTTTAATCAGTATTTCACCTTGTTTATTATTTGCTGCAACCTGTCCATCAAAAACCTTGATTTCTGCGTGTTCTGAATCAACTGTCACTAAAAACTCAGTCCCTTGGTGTACAGCATTAATGAATGGCGTTTGAATGTTTAACCGTTGGGGTTCGCGGCTACGAAAAAAGCTAGCCCCTTCTAATAGTCTTAAATACCAAGAAGATGTTTTTTGTTCTGGGGGTAAAAAAATCAAGGTCGAACTTTGTTTTAGCGTAGCTCTTGATTCATTTCTAAGTAAGATGGTTACACGACTGTGCTTTCGGGTTCGAATTTTGTCATTATCACAAAAGGTCTGGTCTGAACTTACAGCTTGCCAGTCAGATTGACCCGCATACTGTATATCAACTTTTCCCTGGCTGGATATAATTTTGGCTAACCATTGAGAGCAGTGGTGTTCAGCTTGCACTCCACTTGATACTATCAATAATCCAAAGAGGATAAAATATTCAATCTTCTGATGCATTTTATTATAATAATTATTAGTGCAACATTAACTAAAAAATAAAAAATGCTCACTAAGTCCAAGAAATAGAAATATTTTTATGTTAAAGCTATTCTATGCCTGTTTTATCTTGTAATGCAAGAGAAGTGGTAATATTACCGATTTTAATCACGGTAGACTGGTTGTGATTAGAGGGAATTAATAACTTTTGATTGTTTTGTTTTAGATATTGAATATAGAAAAGTGTTGGCCCATCACCTGGATGGATACGTTCTATATCAAGCCATGCATCTAATGCTTCTGACCATTGTTGTTGTTTAAATAAATTAAGCGCTTTAGAGAAATCAGCGACTATTATTGTGATACGTGAATTTTGTGGGTCACTCTTTTTACCCATCAATTCATAAATATGAATGGGTTTTGTTTTACCTTTTAATAAAAAGATGCCTATTTCTCGAGTAAAAAAATCTTTTAAGTCATTAATCACATCGGCGGAAACTAATATTCGTGTCCCCAGCAGCTTATTTAATCCTTCAATCCGGGTTGCTGTATTGACCGTATCGCCTACTGCTCTATATTCATAGTGATAATCAGCTCCGACGTTACCTAAGCGTATATCTCCAAAATGTAGACCTATACGGGTTGGCAATTGATCTGGCTGGAAATCATTAAACTGGTCGATTGAAGTTAAAATTTCTAAGGCAGTTAAACAAGCATGGGTTCTGTGTTGTTGCTCATGAACTGCCCTTGGCCATATGGCAAACATGGCATCGCCTAAAATATCAGAGATCATTCCCTGATATTTTTTTACTAACGGAAACATTACGCCATAATAAGCATTCATTAAATCATTCAGTTTCTGCGGCTCCATGCTTTCTGATAATGTTGTATATTGACCTGCATCGGTTGCCATACAGACTCCTTGCATAAGCTCCCCATAGAGATTCATCGAATTTGCATCATGTTGAGTTGTAATTGAACTAACAACATCACCTGGCAAATAGAGACTAAACGCTTTTTGCATTTTTTGATGATCTTTTCGGCCCTTAAAAAAATGCGACATTGATTTAATCATTAAAACAAATAGAGTCAACAATATAATGGGAGTAAACAAAGGAAACCAGACATAAGTATTGACAAATATTTCGTATGCTAAGTACAAATAGGCTATGTTTAGTGCAATAACTAAACTAACTGCTTTTTTATACGAAGAAAAACAACAAATACTGATGAGCAAGAGGCTCCAGCCAAACACAAGGAAAAATTGGTACAGAGGATAAAGAGGTTTTACCCAAGAATTATCAATTAGATTGGCAACAGCAGTAGCTGCAATTTCTATAGGACTGGAAACTTCACTGTTATTAGTTGAAAAAACGGTATAAAGCCCCTGTCTTTTTTCAGGCTCTATGTTTTCAGAGTATCCTATCAATACAATTTTATCTTTAAATAAATCAGGTTTCAAAATATCGCTGACAAGTGCCTGATAAAAAGGAATAGTAGTAATATGACCTGCCCTACCATAGTGGTTAAAATACAAACTACTCTCCGAAGCTTTCAACATAGCTAGCCATGATATTAATAGCTGTTTTTTATTATCAGAATAGTTTGTCTGGTTTATTAATTGATTAAACTGGAGTAGTGAAGTGTCATTATTAATAAGTTCTGTTTGTATTCTTTGAATGGCTTCAAAAACATCTGTTTTATCAGCAAATTGTTGAAATGTCTTAGGAAACCTGAAATTAGATGGCGAGTTTAGCTGATAAAGTAATTGTACAATCTCTTGGTACGCTTGTTTAAAAATATAACATTGGAATATAGCAACAGGAAATGTAGCAATATCGCCTGCACTTTTTTTGTTAGTCCAAAATTGTTTAACAGTAGAGGCAGTTTTTGGAAGTAGAAAAGGAGCCGAGCCTAAAGCTGCCTTTTCAAAAACCGGAAGTGAATCAACAATACTTTCATAAGATAGTTGACTGGTTGAATCATTGGTTTTGATTATATTTCTTTTTAAATAATTACTAAGGATAATATTTTTACCATCGCTTATTGCCTTTGCTAATAACTGATCATTATTCTCATCCCTAACCTCATCAAAAATCATATTAAATGCAATAACCGATGGATTTTGTTGATTTATTTTTTCTATTAACTGAGCATAATATGACCGTGGCCATTTTTCAGGGTTTTCCGGTAAATGTAAAATTTCTGCCGATAATTTGTCAATACTAACAATAATGATTTTTTCCGAAGGCGGTATTTCACTCCGTAATTTAAACAACCAGGGTAAGCCAAACTCTTCTTCAAGATAAATACCGGATGGTGTTAAGCTGAGCAACGCTATACATCCAGCAATCAATAAGATAGTTGAATAGGTTTTAATTACTTTAGTGTAAGAGCCCATCATAATAAACTGACAAAAAGTTTAAGGAGAGAGGCAACACTCCAGAGTTATAGAAATAGCAAGATG
>CAZZIX010000282.1:0-3573 GCA_964654345.1 uncultured Methylomarinum sp. | reverse complement strand
TTTTAATCTGCTTGTTTAGCAAATGATGAAACTGTACTTTTGCTCCCGTTTTCCCTTCTGTTCCTGTAATTAAAATTGTAAAAGGATTTTTATCCTGCCTGACTTGAACTGCACATTGTTTAAATACGTTAAAACTATCTTGAACTAATAAAACTGGGATATGAATACCTTTTGCATACCTTAAATCATCTAAAACTAATGCCTTAACCCCATTTTTCAACACTTTTTTAAGTTCATCATGGGGATTTTTTTTCTCGTTAATCCAGTCTTTAATCGCTATTGCAAAATAAATATTTCCCTTAGCATAAGTGCCATAAGTCCCAACACCTGTAAATCTTATATTTTCATCACATCCTTGCTTTATCCATTCACCTTTTGTTATCTTTTTAATTCGCTGAGGTGTCAGATAAATTTCTTTTTGTTTTTTAATTTTATTAATTAATTCTGCCGCCATCTCCAGAAATTTATCCTTATCTCGCTTTGCCATATCGAGAATAGAATATTCAAACATCCTTTTATTAGGTTCTTGCAATAGTTCTTTTGTTCTCTCCATGCCTTTTTTAATTTCCACAATCCACTGAGATAAAGACACTTCATTATCAAGATTAGGATTTTCTAAAATTGCAGGTGTAAATCCATGATAAAGCAAGAGATGCGTTAGTGTAATACAGCTAAAAGTCCTTGAATTTCCATCAGGAAAAGGATGTAATAATTCCATCTCACGAGGAACTAAGGCAATAATCGCCAGCTTTTCTTCCTCTGTTTTTGCCTGTCTAATATTTTGGTTATAACGCTCAATAATATCCTCCATTTTAGAAATTATTAGCATCTGTACCGTATGCTTTGCCTCATAAAAAGCATGTAATGAGTCTTTTCCTTCTAAAGCATTTTGCTGGATATTATCTATATTGGGATACCAATTTCTATAATTTATCTTTCCTTGTTTAAGCATAAATGCGTATATTTCTTTTACATCTAATTCATTTGCTGTTTTTGCATATTTTTGATGATTAAACAATGCCGTTCCATCATCTGTTCGCATTTCAAATACTTCTACTAAATGTTCATAAGTTGTACTTTTAGCAAAAAAAGGTATACCTGAATTTAAGTACCTGATATCCCCAGGGCTAGATTTAAGATTTGATGTCCCTACATTTAACATGCAAACTTTATGTAATTCCCTTAAATAGGTTCCCTTAAGTCCAGTCGAAAGGTCAAAATTATCAAGCATAAAACTAAACCCATTGAGTAAGGCTTGAATAGACCCTTTTTCACCGGCTTCATATCCCACCCAACCGTTATATTTTTTATGTAACCGCCCATCAACAAAGAATCGCCAAAGTTGCGATTTATCAAAATCTTTCAATATTTTAATACTAGACATACTCACTATTCCATTTAATCTAAATAAACCAGCCGAGTTTAAGTTCCTCACAAACCGCATTGTAAATATAGTAGGTTAGGCTAACGGCTTTATCGTTAACCTAACGTGCTTCATCCATGTTAGGTTGCCAAAGAGACGGCAGCCTAACCTACGATACTATTCTTGATCGCGGAGTATTTTTCTAAGTTTTTCAGTTAATTGAGGTAATTTACTATTTTTAACACCTTTTACACAAACAATATCATTAGGGTTAATTGTATTAATAATTTCATCCTCAATATTTTCATAGTTATCAGCATGATTTCTCCATATTGAGATATCTTCCAAAACACTGACATGTTCTCTAAAATTTTCAACGGTAAAAAGACAATCAATTTGAGCCGTTTGAATTAATGTTTTATACATTTCCGTATCCAGAGTTTCATTTATGTTTTTTTCAACATTTACAAACGCAGAGACAATCACTATTTTTTTAGCATCCTTTTTAGGGTTTAATAATCTAATTTCTTTAAAAAATTGTTCAAATGAGTCATTATCCGTTTCAAAAAGTATAAAATTCTTTTTATCATTGATATTTATAGCATTATCGAAACCAGATTGATAAAGTCGAGCAAAAAAACAGGCTGTGTGTTGGACAGAATCAACTCGTACCCATTGTCGTGTCAATTTAAAACGGAAACTGTTAATACTTTTATCTGGATATTGATGCGAGAAAGTTGATTCAGAGCTATGTAATGTATGCATTAATCCTTTAGCTGATTTAAGCATATTGTCCATAATCTGCGTGGATCGTTCCTTTTCTCCTAAATATTTAGCCAGATAATAAGCAGCAATAATCCCTTCATTCCGCGAGGCATCATGGTAAACATGATCTCCATAGTGATAGAAAAACCCTCCCACATAATCAGGGGCTGGTGCATTTTCCTCTGAGTACATATGATCAAACATTGCCTGGGTATCATTAAAAACAAAATCAATATAGCTTTGCTTTTTAAACCCATCAACCTTAACCCATTCTTCTATCGCCTGCATTAACCAAGCATCAGCAGGCAAGCTATCAAACATATAATCATATTTTATCGGTCTGACATCAACCAAAAAATCTAGGGCTTTAAGACTTTTATTGTAAATCTCTGTTTTAAGCAGCTTATCAATATTTTTAATCTGTCGATAATAGAGTGCTAACCCTAATAATGCTTCACCTGGATAATAAAAAGAAAACAGCTCTTTTTTAATTTCATCAGCTGGATCTATAATTGCCTTACCATCACAAAATTTAGGATGAATGTAATAACCTATCATTTCCCCGTCTTTATCAACACGAGAAAGCAAATGCCTTACCAGTCCATCTATCTGTTTCCGATAATGTTGATCATCAGTTTGTATTGTGTAATACATCAAAGCAACTAGAGCAATACCTGCACCACCCAGTTTAGATTTATTATTAAAAAATGGATAACAGGCATATTGATTATTTATACGATGCTCTCTAAATGTTGACAATAAAAAGTCTAGGGATTTTTTAGCGGCCTGTAGATAAATATCGCATTTTGTAAGTTCATACCCTTTTAATAACGTGATGCTTCCACCACTATGGCGCAAAATATTATTGTAAAGTGGATCTACCATCTTTGGGTGATCAAGATCTACTTGGGAGTCCTTAATTCCATCATAAAAATAAAGAAAGCGACCATCTTCCTTCATGTTTTCTACTAGCCAGTCAATGCTTTTGAGTAATGCCTCGTACATTATTTGTCTATCAAATATTACTGGATCGGGATAGCCTCGATAAAGAGCAACTGCATTTTCTTTATAGCTAATATAGGCAATGCTTTTGATAAAGGTATAATTTACCGGTTCTGTACGCATTAGTTCGACACGTTCAGAAATTTTATTTGTCCGTTTAGAATAGCCTGTTTTCTTTGAGAGATAATTCAGTAATTGATTTACGCTCATAATGCTATTCGTAACAGCATCGGTCGGCATAAAAAAACGAGGGACTCCTTCAAAATCAAACTTTAAACCATTGACTCCCGGTTCAAAACGATCTTCTGAAATATGTTGTGTTGTTAAATTACGAATATTACAAGGGGAATGACTGACAACCATCTCAAATAAAATGCGGCACTGATTGGGATCATCTAAGGAAAATTCAGAGAGTCGTGGATTTTCTTTTAGTTTTATAGCTA
>CAZZIX010000281.1:0-3600 GCA_964654345.1 uncultured Methylomarinum sp. | reverse complement strand
TTGATTATGATTTGTTTTATGTAGAAAACTGGTCTTTGTGGTTTGATTTAAAAATTATTTGGATGACTTTGTTTAAAGGTTTTAATAATAGAGAAGAAGTATAAACAACACCCATAATGACTTAAATACTTTACATTTAATGTTATTTTGTTAGTATTGTAGTGTATTTTATACATATAATTGAATTAATAAGATGGAATTTAAAGAGATTGGGCAAGAAATTTCTTTTTTAAGACGACAAAAAAAAATTTCACAACAGAAAGTGGCAAATCAAACGGGTATTTCTCGCTCGACATTAAATGCCTTAGAAAAAGGGCGAGCAGGTGATGTGGGGTTACGTAAAGTATTAAAAATTTTAGACTATCTCGGTTATGAAATGCGTTTAAAAGAAAAATCAGCCCTCCCTACCCTTGAGGAACTCAGAAGTGACAAACCAACTTAATGTACAAGTTAATCAACAATTATCGGGTAGCTTGTTAAGGGAACATGGCGAATTTATTTTTAATTATGCACAGACGCAACCAGAGAACTTCGTTTCTTTAACAATGCCCGTTCGTGTTAAAAGTTTTGTACAGCCTAAATTACATCCCATTTTTGAGATGCATTTACCCGAAGGGTATTTGCTTTCAGTCATAAAAAAACACTTTTCCAAATTAACAGACACAGATGATTTTGGCTTATTACAGTTACTGGCTCCTAGCATCAGAGGGCGAATAAATTATGATACCGAGGCATTTAATACCACACCCTTAAAATTAGAAGATTTATTGCACCCCAAACAAAAAGACTTATTTAAGGACTTGGTGTCGCGCTTTGCCTTGCACTCTCCATTAAGTGGAGTACAACCAAAAATACTGGCACAAGTAGAAAACAAAGCTACGTTAAAACTTGAAGATTATATTGTAAAAGCATGGGGGGAAGATTATCCACAGCTAGCTTTAAATGAATATTTTTGCATGTTAACTGTAAAAAAAGCAGGTATTGATGTGCCAGAGTTTTATTTATCGGATGACGATACACTATTTATCATGCAAAGATTTGATATTGATAGCACTGGGCAGGCTAAAGGGTTTGAAGACCTATGTGTAATACAAGCAAAGTCTCGTGATGAAAAATATAAGGGTAGCTATGAACAAATTGCTAAAAGCATAAAAACATTTACTTCACCCGACTACAAAATGCAATCTTTGCACAATTTTTTTAAAATGGTCGTGTTAAACAATCGCTTGCAAAATGGAGATGCTCATTTAAAAAACTTTGGATTAATATACGATGATATCAATTCCGTACGACTATCCCCTGCTTATGATGTTGTAAGCACAACTATTTATATTAAAAATGATATTCCAGCATTAACATTGATGGGAAGTAAAAAATGGTGGAATAGAAATTTTTTAATTCGTTTTGGGATCGAAACTTGCGATTTATCAACCAAGCAAGCTAATCAACTCTATAACGAATGTGAATTCGCATTAGAAGGTGTCAATCAATTAGTCAAAATAAGACTTAAAACTGAATCCATCACAGAAAAACGCTTAATACTGGAGCATTTATCGCGTTTAATGGAAAACAACCTGACATAGAAATATAAAAAACATAAAAACAACGGGACGTTTCTAAATTTAATGGTTTTGATCACAATGATAAGCTATAGTTAATATTTTTAATGACTTAGCACTATTAGCCATAAAAAACAAAAAGCTTTCAATACCACTTTTCTTATCACAACAACTAAAAAAATTACTACCTAACTTGAACTAAATCTTATGGGGCAACAACAATTTCAATTTACAATAGAAGCAGGAAAAGCCGAACGCCATTACTGGATGGATTTATGGCGTTACCGAGAGCTCTTCTACATATTGGCATGGCGTGACATAGCCGTTCGCTACAAACAAACTATCATCGGTGTTTTATGGGCCGTAATTCGCCCACTTTTAACTATGATAATCTTCGTGGTGGTATTTGGGAAAATAGCCAAACTTCCCAGCGAAGGTGTGCCATACCCCATCTTTGTCTTTGCCGCCATGTTACCTTGGACCTTTTTTGCCACCGCCTTTGCCGATGCAAGTAACAGCCTGATTGGCAACGCCAACTTAATATCAAAAGTCTATTTTCCAAGACTAATTATTCCAGCAGCAGCCGTTATTGTTGCCTCTGTTGACTTTATGATTTCATTTATCATTTTATTAGCTTTAATGGCTTGGTATCACTACTGGCCAGACTGGCACATCCTCACCTTACCACTTTTTTTATTATTGGGTTTCTTTGCCGCTTTAGGCACTGGGCTATTTGTTGCATCATTAAATGTAAAATATCGAGATTTCCGATTCGTGATTCCATTTATTGTCCAATTAGGGCTATATATCTCCCCCGTTGGCTTTAGTTCAACCATCGTTCCAGAACAATATCGACTGCTTTACTACTTAAACCCAATGGTTGCCGTTGTTGATGGATTTCGCTGGGCAATTAGTGGTGGTAAAACAGCATTTAATACAACAGAATTGAGCCTATCTATCTGTATTGTCATTCTTATGTGCATAATCGGTGTCATCCATTTTAGAAAAACAGAAAAAACCTTTGCAGATGTGATTTAAGTGAAAGGGTTATTAGCACAAATCAAAAAAGGTGAAGGTCAAAAATTAGAGTTCAAAACCTCATTCCAAAAAGAAGTGATAGAAACAGTAGTTGCCTTTGCCAATGCTAAAGGTGGCAAAATTTTTATTGGTATTTCCAATTCTGCCGAAATCATCGGTACAACTATAGATTCTGAGAGCCTACAAAATCACATCAACACCATCAAACAAAACACCCAACCTCACATTATTGTGGATATAAATGATGTTTTAATAAAAGAAAAAACAATTTTAATCATTGATGTTCAAGAACAACCCATTAAACCCATTGCCTATAAAAACAGATATTTCAAGCGAATAAAAAACTCAAACCACTTAATCCTAGAAAAATCAGTTGGATCACGGTTTCTAGCACAAGCTGTTGGTTTCACTATAAATCCGCGCCCAACTGATCTTTCTAGGTTAATGAGTCTTACCGAAATAGCCAATGAACATTTAAAAACCATCAATGAAAGCTGGGATTGCCAAATAAATACCCGACATGACTTTGACGACATATCAATTGATAAAGCCATAAAACTAATCAATAAAATTGAACACTACCAAGAAAAAAAGTTTAACGATGATATTTTTACCATTCTTAGAAAATATGAACTCATTAAAAATGACCAATTAACATTCGGCGCCTATTTACTTTTTGTAGACAATATATCATCGCTAACTGGACTACAAATTGGCAGGTTTAAAACAGATGTTCAGATTATCGACAGTTTAAATTTAAATACAGATTTAACGACCGAAGTAGAAGAGTCCATGGCTTTTATACGGAAAAACCTAATGGTAGAGTACATTTTTACAGGAGAACTACAGAGAAAAGAAAGATATGATTACCCACTAGAAGCCATTAGGGAAATAGTCACCAATATGATAGTCCATAGAGACTACCGAGACAGTGGCGACTCAATTATAAAAATTTTTGACGATCACATCACGTTTTTTAATCCTGGCAAACTATACAATGACT
>CAZZIX010000280.1:1217-3608 GCA_964654345.1 uncultured Methylomarinum sp. | reverse complement strand
AAATAATTGAAAAACTTCAGTAAGGTAACTATAGCGATACTTTAATTTTTCATCTGTTGGTGATTTGTAAAGAAGAAAGCTAATATTGTAGGAAATACTCACATTTTTTTAGTTTTATAATTATAAGTAGCTGTATTATATGTTTTTAATTTTTTTCTTAAGAAGATTATGCTACTGTTGAACCTCTTTTTTTTACATTTTTTAACAATTTACCCACAAATTGATTACACTCTTGGTACGCTATATCTGTCTTAATACTATCTGTTTCAAATTAAATACAAATCAAAGAATGATTCAGAAGCTAATAACTATTTTCCTGCTTGGATTTAGTTGCTGTACAACATCAATAGCCGCGCCACCCCAAGATATTAATGATGAAGAAATCCAGCAAGCAATAGATGCGTACGAAGAAAGACCTTGGGAGTTAGGTTTTGCTGCAGGTTATGGAGTCCGCACAAATCCTTTGATTAATTCAAAAGATATACCCATGTATGTAGTGCTTAATATAGCCTGGTTTGGGAATTACTTGTTTTTTGATAATGGTGATGTAGGTCTTTCAATTCATGAGACTGACAAACTATCTATCAATTTTATCGCTCATATCAATAATGAAAGAGAGATTTTTGAGTGGCTTAATAACTCACAATTAGGACTACAATTTAATGGTTCAACTAGCGGTTTTTCTCCTGTAAATACAAATCCGGATGTTATACCCGCTAAACCAGTCGAAGTCCCTGATAGAAATCTTGCTGTAGATGGTGGTTTAGAAATGATTTATGCTGATGATTGGGGGGATCTTCAGTTACAAGTTTTAGGTGATCTAACAAACACGCATAAGGGGCTTGAAGTCTGGGCTTCCTATGCATTTCCATGGCAATCTGGGGATTGGAACATTGTTCCATCTGTGGGGCTTAATTGGAAAAGTAGTCACCTACTTGATTATTACTACGGTATTCGTGATTCTGAGGTTGAAAAAAATCGTCCTGCATATAAAGCACAGAGTGGTTTTAATAGTTTTGCACGGCTATCTATTGCTTACCATATTAATGATAACTGGGGGATTACAGGTATTGCAGAATATGAAACACTCAGTCGTAGTATCAGACATAGCCCTATCGTTGATGAAGATGGAATAGGGACTCTTTTTATAGGCTTAATGTATAACTTTTGATGAAAAAACAAACAGCATTAATAAAATGGTTTGGACTAATTTTATCTCTGATTATAGTGTATTGTCATACTCCATCACTTTTAGCTGATCCTTCTAGTAACAAACAAGAGGCTAATCCATGGAAGTTATGGGCAAAGCCTCGTATCTGTGTTTTACCCTCAGAGCGCCGCTTATGCAAAATGGAAACGGATATTATTTGGTTAGGCAAAAATGAAGACGATATTTGTTTGTTATCATCACAAAATAACGCCATTTTACACTGTTGGACGAATGCTTCATCTGGGAAAGTAGTACAGGAGATTGACAGCGACAAACAAATTACTTATTGGTTAACACGCGAAGGTGAAAATAAAGTATTAGTTAAAACTATCATTCATATCGTCAATTTTCCTCAAAGACGAGTAAGACGTCGCAGACGCCATGTATGGAGTTTATTATGACGGATAAAAAAATAAAATTACTGTTAATTGAAGATGATATACGTTTAGCTGAATTAATCCGTGATTATATTGAGCAGCAAGGTTTTTATGTGAAAATGCAGCATCGGGGTGATCGAGCAGTAGCAGAGTTTAACCCACAGAAAACAGATATTATTATTCTTGATTTGATGTTGCCTGGGTTAGATGGTTTACAGGTTTGTCAGCAAATAAGACAAAATTTTGATGGCCCTATTTTAATTCTGACAGCTAAAAATAGTGATATTGATCATGTGATGGGACTAGAACTTGGAGCTGATGATTTTGTAACCAAACCAATAGAACCTCCAGTGCTTTTGGCTCGCCTCCGGGCATTAATGCGTCGCTATCAGCAAGGGACAAATTTGGTTAAAAAAACAGGGCAAATCGACGAGTTACATTTTGGTGCTTTGTCTCTTAACCGAAACGCGCAACAAGTTTCTTTAGATCATCAAATTATTGAGCTGACAACTCAAGAGTTTTCTTTACTTTGGTTGCTTGCAAAAAATGCGGGAGAAATTTTGAGTCGTGATCATATTTTTACTAATCTTCGTGGCATTGAATATGATGGTTTTGACCGAAGCGTTGATGTTCGGATTTCTCACTTGCGTAAAAAATTAAAGGATCATACAGAGCAACCTAAACGACTAAAAACAGTCTGGGGTAAAGGCTATTTATTTGTTGCAGATGCCTGGGGTTAATCATGTCAAAGTGGTTATTTATTCGTAGTTATTTAGTGATTGTTTTGTTTATCCTGCTGGTTGG
>CAZZIX010000280.1:0-1117 GCA_964654345.1 uncultured Methylomarinum sp. | reverse complement strand
AAAAATGATACGGCTTATATTGATGACATTATTATTGTAATTTATTACTTACTCGTTGCTGCTGCGCTATTTTTATGGCTTTGGCCTTTATCACAGGACTTACATGTATTGCGCAAGGCCGCTATTAACTTTGGAGAAGAAAACTTTAAGACACGGGTTAAATTAAGAAAAAAATCCAGTATCACTTCCGTTGCCGATGCATTTAATTTTATGACTCAACGGATTGACGATTTAGTTGTTGCACATAAAGATTTAACTCATGCTGTATCCCATGAATTGAAAACCCCGTTGGCTCGGTTTAAATTTAGTCTGGAAATTATTAGTTCACATGACGATGCAGCGGAGAGACATAAGTATATTCAAGCAATGAAAGAGGATGTGCGGGAGTTAGATGACTTAATTGACGAAATGCTGCGCTATGCAAAGCTGAGCACTGAAAATCTAAAATTAAATTTGGAAAAAATTCATGCAAAAAAGTGGATGCAGAGCATAATTAGCCACTATGATCAGGAAAATATTAAAATTCATTTTCAATTTTTGGTAGCTTCGTCTGAAACTGAAAAAGAAATTATTATTGACCCTTATTTAATGAGCCGAGCCGTTAACAATTTAATTCGTAATGGCTTGCGTTATACTAAAAGTCAGCTAAAGATTAGTTTGGAATTAATTAATCACCAAGTTAAATTAAGGATTGATGATGATGGCTTAGGTATTCCAGAACAATATCTTGAGCAGATTTTTCAACCTTTTACTCGTCTGGATGCTAGTCGCGATCGACAGTCTGGTGGCTATGGCTTGGGGCTTGCGATTACTCGGAAAATTGTAGAGCAACATGGAGGATATATTGTTGCAGATAAGTCTGCTCTTGGAGGTGCTGGGTTTCAGTTAAATTGGACGGCTATTGAAATTTTGAGGTGAAGATTTAGCTTGATCCTAAAAAATGCAGTTGCTCACTAAAATATCGCGTTCAACTGTGTTTTTAGGATGATCAAGTTTTCGGCAAAAATCAACTGATAAAAAACCGAAAACTTGATTGCGTGGAGAGTTTAACGGGTAATTAATGCTCCAGTACTAACAGCCTCAAATGCACTACCTGGCACATTATGTAGTTTACTTA
>CAZZIX010000279.1:0-3614 GCA_964654345.1 uncultured Methylomarinum sp. | reverse complement strand
TCCTTAAGAAACCAAGAAAAACCAATTGAACCAGAATTAGATATTATTCTAGAAACAAATCATCAACATTTTAAAAATATACTGCTCCTTCTTTTTTAAAAAAGAAGCAACGACTATGACTTTCGATTGACTAACCAGAAGAAACAATAAGGAGGTATAATCAACTTATCCTCGACTATTGATAGTGCCTCACCTGAATAGAGATCTTGCAAAGATTTATATTCAAAAAAACCTCTATTACTCAAATCACTAAGAGAAAAATACTGAGGTAAATTATTAAAATTACCTACAACTAATACGTTATCTTTATCTTCAAAGGGGTTATTTCGTATAAAAGCAAACAAATGTGAATTTTCTGTCTCTATTAACTCACGATTATTATAGTCAGCAAATGCAGAGACCGTCTTACGTACAGCTATCATCCTTTTCAACCCATCAAATATTTTTTGTTCTGGACTGTCTTTTTGATGGCGCTTCTCCGCTCTCTCCCAATTGATTTGTGGGCGATGAATCCAGCGATTATCATGCGCCTTACTCGTATCTTGAAGATAAGAATAGTCATTATATGTGCCTATTTCATCACCATAATACAGCAATGGAATACCCCCAAATGAAATGACCATACTATGAAGAAGTAATATTAAATCAATACTTTGCTGAATAGCTTTTGGATCATCATTATCTATCGCTGTTTCAAGCCCCGCTAAGGATGCTAGCGCACCAGAAATACGGTCATCACCGGTCTTTTCATTGTGCCCAAAAGGCTGCCCTTTTGCAGGCGATCCTTCAAAGTCACCGGTAAAGTAATCAATCAAAAAATGTCGATGCGCTTTGGGGTCGTACCCTACTTGACGAATGTCATTATCATCAAATCCAAGACCAATATCATCATGACACCGCACATAATTTAGCCATGTAGAGCGCTCTAATTTTTCGGGTAAGCTACGGATTCCCTGGTTAAGTAAATTTGTATTTTTTGTTGCAACAGCATCCCAGAGCAAAGCCATAAAGGTTGCATTATAGGCAATTTCACATTCTTTTGCGATAACCGCATCTTCACCAAAATACTTGATAATTTCTACAGGTGCAACAATCGCTTCAGCAATAAACAATATCCCAGGTGCTGTAACCTGACAGCAATCCTTCATTAATTGCAAGATAAGATGAGCTTCTCGTTCATTTTGACACGTTGTGCCAATTTTTTTCCATAAAAAAGCAACAGCATCTAGCCGGATAATATCTGCACCCTGATTAGCCCAAAATAAAATAATCTCCAGCATTTCTATAAAAACAGCGGGGTTATTATAATTTAGATCCCATTGGTAATCATTGAATACTGTCATCACCCATTTATTCATGGATTTATCAAAGGTGAAATTTCCAGGTGAAGTTTCAGGAAAGACTTCTGGCATACTAGTTTCAAATACATCAGGCGTATCACGATTTTTATAGATATAAAAATAATCTTGATACTTTTCATCACCCTCTTGAGCTTTTTTAGCCCATTCATGTTCATCTGAGGTGTGGTTTACCACTACATCCAGAGTTAACAAAATATCACGCTGGCGTAATTCCTTCGCTAATGTCCGCAGATCAGTTAAGCTGCCAATACGTTCATCCACATCTCGAAAATTACTCACTGCATAGCCGCCATCACTAGCTCCTTGTGGGCATTCAAGAATAGGCATCACATGAACCATATTAATACCTAATTCTTCTAAATAGTCTATTCGTCCTCTCAACCCTTGAAGGTTATCCGAAAAACCATCAGTATATAAGGCCATTCCAACCCATTTCTGACTAAGAAACCAGTTATGGTCATGTTCACGTTTGTGGTCTTTCTTTTTTAGTGGTTTTTCACGAAGTATATACTGAGCAGCCATCACCTCAACTAGCCGAAGCATTTGCCGTTCAAAATCATCTCGTTTACCGTATAAAAGATAAAATAACGAGTGAATAGCATAAAAATTGGCTCCCAAGCGAGTATAAAAATGACGTAAATCTCGCTTGCGTATTTCTGGCTTCAGTTCGTCAAGGATTTTATTTAATAATGAGTGTGCGATTTGTTCGTACATAGAGCAATAATATTCGTCTTCTTATTTGTAAAAATTAGTTGAGCGCGGATTATAGCGTAAGAGATTAGTTTCTCAGAGCAATACTTAACCTAAATCCCAAGCATCAATAAAAGAACGATAAAAATTTGCATTACTTACTGTAGCACCACGATGGCCAACCAGTGCCGAGGCAAAATTTTGAGCCCTATCAACAGTTATACTTAGCGACCAACCCTTGGTTAATCCCAGAATAATGATCGAAGCAAAAGCATCCCCTGCCCCTACCGTATCTACAACAGAAATATTCTGCTCAGGTTGTGCTTTAGCTGTTTCTCCATTCGCCGTTAAAACCTCTGCTCCATCAGCACCATGAGTAAGGACTAGACCTTGAAGATTATACTCAGCAAGAAATGATGTCCCGTCTGTCGAAGAATGAAGTAGCTTTAACTCATCGCTATTAAGTTTAACCCAATCAGCAGCAGACACCATATCCAACACCTGCTGTTTTTTCCACCAGGGCGGGCGTAAATTGACATCTACAAAAACAACCTCCGGCTTGTTGATCAGAAACTGCTTAACAGCTTGTCGCGGTGTAGATTCTCTTAATGCCAAACTACCATGGTAAAATAGCTGACAATGATGATTGCTATTTTCTGCTTCAATCGCATCATAAGCACAAGGATTCACAATATCATAGGATGGTTCGCCATCTATTAGTTTGATACTGACTCTACCGGTAGGTAATTTAGAATCAGTTTGTAAGAAATCAGTCCGCATTCCCCACTCAGTCATTGCGTCTCTAATCGACCTTCCTTCTACATCATCTCCCACTCGACTAATAAAACATGGATCTTGACCAAAAGCCTGTAAATGCCAAGCAACATTAAATGGTGCACCACCTAGAACACTTGTTCCGTCGGGAAAATGATCAAACAAAACCTCACCAAAAATACACAGATCACTTCGACTCATTCCTTGTCTCCTTTCTTTTTATTTATCCCCATCCACTCAACGACATCAGAATGATAATGCGCAATTCCTTCCAATATCCCACCAGCATAATTACCATTCAGGCTCATAAAACCACCCTTAGCGAGATAAAGCTGCTCAGATTGGTCATTTTTATCAGCTAAATTAGCTACAAGGGTTTGAATATCTGATTGACTGTTAGCCACCAGCACACCAGGAATAGGACTTACCAAGACTTCAATATCATTGCCACTATCGCCACAAAACACTGTATTATCAAGCCCAAAATGACATTGCTTCATTAGTGCCTCTACTGCATGGAATTTTGTAGCTCGCTCGGGCAGCACATCCAGCAACCCAACCTCAGATTCTTCATCAATACTCCAAACCAGACTGGCTCGAATACCAGAACCCGAAAGTCGTTCTCTAATAGCCTGAAGCATTTCCTCTTGCTCTATTTGTAGAGAGGTATAATAACTAAGCTTGAAATTATTTTGCTTTGTTGGTTCTTGAAGCCGTAATTGCTGAAAATCATCCAGTAGCGCCATCAAATCTGCATGACTTTTACCTCCCCAATCTTTCGCAATTTCA
>CAZZIX010000278.1:0-3637 GCA_964654345.1 uncultured Methylomarinum sp. | reverse complement strand
TGCCTGAATAGACTCAGCTCTTCTAATGTATGTTGCGGCTGTAGCAAAATTACCATTTTTAATGGCTTTTTCAATATAACCTATATAAATATTGAAAATCTGTTGTAACCCTTCAATAGCCTCTGTATTTTCTTTGTTTATGCTTAGTACCGCTTGGTATTGATCGTAGGCATTATTATCTGTTGGTGTGGTAAAATTTAGGTGTTCAACGTTCTTTTTCGCCGCGGCTAGATGTAGAATTATTTTTTCTTTTTGCTCAATGGTTAGCTCAATATTTTCTTGGTGGTCGGCAGCTATTTCCGTTGAATGCTCGGGTGGTTGTAATGGTGCAGAATTTTCTTTTGAAACCTCTAGCTTAGTTGAAGGTATTTTTTCTTTTTCTTTTTGGGTTATTAAATCATTAGATTTTAATGCAGAGGTTGTACTGTCCGGTAAATTTATTTTTTTTGTATTGGGTTTTTCAAATTCAGCAAGAGCTGTTGTGGTTTCAGGCTCTTCAGATAAATATTTAGCAGCATTATTTTTTGTTTGTTTGTCTTTAGCTATGACTTCTTGTTCAATAGAATTAGAAGCGATAATGGTTTTTTCGGGTGATGGTTGTTGTGTGAAAAACCAGACTGATCCAGCAATTAAAGCTAAACAAGCTGCTAAGCCAGCCAGTATTAGAGCTGTTAGCGGTTGGTCTGATGAATTAATTGCACCTTTTTGATTGTTAGATTCAATATTACCTTGATCCATCTCGGTTAATACTTCTTGAGCTGACTGAGGGCGTTGTTGAGGATCAATATTTAACATCCAACGTATTGTTTTTAATAATGATTCGTTTGATTCTGTTTTTTTATGATCCAAAGCAGTTTGACATGGGTCTGGCTGGTTTTTGTTTAAAGCAGTTTGACGCTCAATTAATGGAACAGGATCTTGACCCGTAACACAGAAAAACAAAGAGGCTCCTAGGTCATATAAATCTGAGCTGGAACTAGAAAGGTCTTCTTGATGAGGATTAGCCTCTTCTTGAGAGTTGTGTTGCTGAATATAATCAGAAAGTGCAATACTGGCACCTGCAAAATTTACCAGTACAGGTTCTCCACTCATACTAAGAATAATGTTAGATGGATTAATGTCTCCATGGACACTATTTTTATTATGGAGGGTTTGCAGCCCGTTTAATAATAAATGTAAAGTTTGTTTTGATTTTTCATCAGAAAAAGAATGAGAAGCCCCCTCATGGATTTTAGAAAGAGGGGTTCCATGTACAAAATCCATAGCCAGATAAGCAGTTCCATTAAACTGCAAAACATTATGCACACTGATAATATTAGGATGTTGAATATCTTCCAATTGCTCAGCAAGTTCCAGAAACTTTTCCATGCCGTATTTAAAAATGGATTCATCCGTGTTAGCTTTAGCTATTACGTTTTTTCCATCAACATCCCGCACAGCATAATCGTTAGGGAAGTATTCTTTGAGTATAACCATTGTATTCAGATGCTCATTCCAAGCATGATACAAAATACTACTCCACTCAATGTTTATTACATCCTTAATTTCATAAACAGCAATTAGTGTGCCCGTAGGTAAAGTTGGTGAAGTAAGTTTAGCCATTTTAAATACCTGTTTTTGATGGTCTTGGGTAATGATGCTTAAACCTAGAATAATCAGTTGAATTACGGCCTCTAGAACGAGCTATTGATTCCACAGCACTTCAAAAAATACCCTTTAAACCCGAAGGATGAATCTCAGGTTTTTTGAGCTAGATGGATGTAGTGAATGTCGATTATGCAGGAGTAACAATCTGCCAAGGCACTGTTAAACCACTATCCTGCACTATAATGCTGTTCTTAACTGACTTTTCTAGGTTAAAATTAAAATAATATTATAAGCTAAAAATTAAGAACACTTCTATAAATTGATGAATGGAAAAATTGAGCCCAAAATACCCAATCTCTGTGTCACCTACACTGTTTTTCTAAATGTGTGTATAAAACAGGTCGAGAGTATCAATTTTGGTAGGAAGGTGTGTATGCCGAAATGGTTTTTAGTGAGGTGCCGATCACCGATCGTTCCCACGGTCTCCGTGGGAACGTATACTGAGACGCTCTGCGTCTCGAAAGATCCGACGCAGAGCGTCTAAGGGTGGTATTCCCACGCGGAGCATGGGTATGACCTGTTCATTGATTTAGGAAAGGTGCTAAGCATATCTCTAACACCTGCCCTTGATTTAGCTCATCCGCCTTACGGGTTCCAAATAGGCTCAATATTGCCTGAGCCTGCTCCGTCGAAAAAATTGTTATGATTGACTACATTTGAAACATTCCAGCTACTTAAGTCTTGATTGGTGAAATTTGCGGCCTCTCCAAACATAGATTCCATATTGTTTACATTGCTGACATCCCAATTGCTTAAATCTTGGTTGAAAGATGATGCATAAAAAAACATACTCGCCATTCTGTTTACATTGCTGACATCCCAAGTACTTATATCTTGGTTGAAAGATAATGCGTCAAAAAACATAGCCCCCATATCTTTTACATTGCTAACATCCCAATTGCTTATATCTTGGTTGAAATTATTTGCACCAATAAACATAATCGCCATATCGTTTACATTGCTAACATCCCAATTGCCTATATCTTGGTTGAAAGCATCTGCATTATTAAACATGTCAACCATACTTGTTACATTGCCAACATTCCAATTGCTTATATCTTGGTTGAAAGATAATGCTTGAAAAAACATACCCCGCATATTGTTTACATTACTGACATCCCAGTTGCCTATATCTTGGTTGAAATCTTCTGCGTCCATAAACATATAACTCATATTTGTAATTTGCGAAGTATTTATTTGAGTTACATCTTCTCCATTTCTTATCATGTCGCTCAATTGCTCTATTACTAGAGGAGGTGGAAATAATAATTTAAGTGCTGGGTCGTTTGAAGCTGCCGGTAAAGTTGCTACCCAAAAACCGGACCAAGGTGAAATTGTTTGATTTTGTATCTCGTCATACTCATTTGTGCTGTGATTGTAACTCCATAACTGATTTGCAAGGATGTTTTCAGTTTTGGATTCTTCTAGCGTTAATCCTGTTTCTAAACCGCTATTAATGCGTAAATTTTTTCCTGAAACAGAAAGACCGGAGAGAGAGGAAAGCATTTGATATTGAACTGTCCCAGGATTGGCTATTAATGTTGTTTCATAGCAGCCCGCTGAATACAGACATTGTGTTGAACTGTGTAAACTGACTTCCTGGCTATCTTCTGGCATATCTAACGTAGCTGGTTGATTAAAACTAATAAGCCAATAGCCTTTTCCTGCCTCTACGGTATCTGTAAGTGCTAGTTTTTCATAAGCATTAGTTGTTGTGTTATAAGAATGCAAAACCCAGTTGGTGTCATAAGTACCGGGAATATCGTCACTAAAAATAGCGGCTACCGTATTTTGTCCTGCTGGTGCCTCACAGGGTATTCCAATTTGAGTCCATTGGTTTGTCTGTATTGTTTTCGTCGAGAGACATATGGAGGGATTAGGAATAACTGCTATTACATTTGAAAAGGGTAGAAATAGTAGTAAAAAGAAGGATAGTAAAGAGCTAGTATTAAACATGGTCTGGTTTCCTTATGAAATTTACTCTGAATCT
>CAZZIX010000277.1:0-3641 GCA_964654345.1 uncultured Methylomarinum sp. | reverse complement strand
TTAGCGGTATTTCACCTGAACATTATCAGCTAAAAAAAATTTTGTTAAACCTGCAATTAATTCATCTGTTGGATGAACTCTCCATTCATCACCCAATTGCAAAGAAGCTTTTGCTTCGTTTGAACAATATGCTATTTGCAGAGGACAATTCCCACCTATAAATGGTTTTAAAATGTCTTTTAAGCTTTCAATCAAAGGCTTTATAGTCAATTGTTTTTCTGCCCCTTCAAGGTTTAGCACTATACTTCTAGCAAATAACTCTCTTGCCTCTTCAAAAGCATATAATCTATCTGCTCTTAAACTATATCCACCCGAAAAATCATTGGCTTCTACTGGGCCTTCTGCCACGATGATGGTATCTTTTAATAAAATATGTTTATAGGCTTCAAAGGTTTTACTAAAAGCAGCAACTTCTATTTTACCCGTTATATCATCCAAAATTGCAAACCCCATCATGGTGCCTTTTTTTGTTTGCCTAACTCGCATTTCCACAACCAACCCGACAACTCTAGCTTCCATTTTAGATTTTGATCTTTCTGCATCGGCTAGTAATGAAGCAATACTTGCATTCCTGATATGCTTTAATTCATCTTCGTATTGTTTAATTGGATGGCCTGTCAGATAGAGGCCTAATGTTACCTTTTCTTCCTCAAGCTTTTCTTTTTCAGTCCATCGCTCAACTATGGTTGTATAGGCTTCCAAGTCATCACTTTTTTCTACATTGACTGCCAAACCAAACATATCATTTTGGCCTGTCTGGCTCATTTTTCCATGCTGGTCTGCTACCCTTAACACAGTAGGCAATTCGGCTAAATGGGCCGCTCTATTATCATCAATATTATCAAAAGCCCCCCCTTTTATCAGTGCTTCCAGCACCCTTTTATTTACCTTGCGTAATTCAACACGTTTACATAAATCATACAGCCCAGTGAATTCGCCATTTTCTTTTCGTTCCTTTAACAAATCTTCAATGGCAGCCTCACCTACCCCTTTGATAGCGCCAATACCATAGAGAATTTCGTTTTTATCATTAATGGTAAATTTAAAATTCGATCGATTAATATCAGGCGGATATAAGGTTAATTTCATGACCTTACATTCTTCAATTAGAATAACCACCTTATCAGTATTGTCCATATCGGATGACATAACTGCAGCCATAAACGCTGCGGGAAAATGTCGTTTAAGCCATGCAGTCTGGTAGGCAATTAAGGCATAAGCAGCAGAATGTGATTTATTAAACCCATAGCCTGCAAACTTTTCCATCAAATCAAAAACATAAGTTGCTATTGATTCATCAATTTTATTTTTAATTGCTCCTTCCGTGAAGATTGTCCGTTGCTTGGCCATTTCTTCCGGTTTTTTCTTACCCATGGCTCGACGCAACATATCCGCTCCGCCTAAGGTATAGCCAGCCAATTCCCTTGCAATTTGCATCACCTGTTCCTGATACAAAATAACGCCATTTGTTGGGCTTAAAATATCAACTAATAATGGGTGTGCATATTCGGCTTTTGCTCCATGTTTTACATTAATGTAATCATCAACCATACCTGACTCTAATGGGCCAGGTCTAAACAAAGCAACTAGCGCAATAATATCGTCGAAACAATCTGGTTTTAATTTCCTGATTAATTCTTTCATTCCGCGAGACTCCAGCTGAAATACAGCTGTTGTCTGATACTTTATAAATATTTCTTCGTAGGTTGTTTTATCATCTCGAGGAATCTGGGTTATATCGACTAACGGTTCATTATGTTGTTTTTTTCGTGCATTAATAGTCTGCAGCGCCCAATCAATAATGGTTAAAGTCCTTAAGCCTAAAAAATCAAACTTAACCAGACCCACGGCTTCCACATCATCTTTATCAAACTGGGTGACTAAATTTCCACCACCCTCTTCACAATAAAGCGGTGAAAAATCTGTCAGTTTGGTCGGGGATATAACAACACCACCGGCATGTTTTCCAGCATTTCTTGATATTCCCTCCAAAGAAAGCGCCATATCAATCAAAGACTTTACCTCCTCTTCTGACTCGTAACGTTGTTTTAAATCAGGGCTTTCCTGCAATGCTTTAGTAAGCGTCATCCCTATTTCAAATGGCACTAATTTAGCCAGACCATCTACAAAGCCATAAGCAAATGAGGAAACTCGTCCAACATCTCGTATCACCGCTTTTGCAGCCATTGATCCATAGGTAATAATTTGTGATACATGATCCCGTCCATAATATCTGGCGACATAATCAATCACTTCATCGCGCCTATCCATACAAAAATCAATATCAAAATCTGGCATGGAAACCCGTTCTGGATTTAAAAACCGTTCGAATAATAAATCAAATTCTATAGGGTCAAGGTCTGTAATTTTAAGTGCATAGGCAACTAAGGAACCCGCTCCAGACCCCCTACCCGGCCCAACTGGAATCAATTGATTTTTAGCCCACTGAATAAAGTCAGCAACAATCATAAAATAGCCAGGAAAGCCCATTTGGGTGATTACGTTTAACTCTAACTCTAAGCGATCTGCATAGACTTTAAAATTCTCTTCTTCCGTCCCCTCTCCAATCGCCGGATATTGTTGCAACCTTTCATCAAGCCCTTTTTTTGATGCATCAATAAAAAACTCATCTAAGGTCATTCCTTCAGGAACAGGGAAATCGGGTAAATAATTTTCGCCTAAGGTTAGCTCGACATTACACCGTTTGGCAATTTCTATGGTATTTTCTAAAGCTTCTGGAATATCTGAAAATAATTCCAGCATCTCTTCTGTACTACGAAGATATTGTTGATTGGTATAATTTTTTGGTCGCCGAGTATCATCCAGAACTCTTCCCTGATTAATACAAACACGTACTTCATGTGAATCAAAATCCGTTTTGTCTAAAAATCGTACATCATTAGTGGCTACAACAGGTAAATCAAGTTTTAGTGCCAGTTTTACGGCAGACTGGAGATAACGTTCTTCCTCATTCTTCCCTACTCGTTGGATTTCAAGATAAAAATTCTGATCAAAAATTTCCATCCAATCAGATGCGCATTGTTCGGCAATTTCATGTTTATCAGCTAAAAGAGCAATACCCACATCCCCTTCCATCCCCGCAGAGATTGCAATCAACCCTTGATGATTAGCTTTAATCCACTCCTTTTTTATCATCGGAACATCTTGATATTGTCCCTCTTGATAAGCCTTGGAAACCAATTCAGTTAGTGTTGTATAGCCTTTATTATCTCTAGCTATTAAGGTCAGTCTAAAAGGTTTTTCAGGGTCTTCGGCATTAACTATATAAACATCTGAGCCTACAATTGCTTTAATACCCTGAGATTGAGTTGCTTGATAAAACTTAACTAATGAAAAAAGATTGGATTGTTCTGTTAGCGCAACAGCAGGCATATTAAAACCAAGCAATTTCTTAACTAATGGTTTTATTTTGACAATTCCATCTACTAATGAGAATTCAGAATGAACGCGTAAATGGACAAACTCAGGTTTCATGAAGGCATTTTCTAATGTTCCGATACGTTACATACCAGATATTATATCAAGTAACTACGTAGGGGGCTGCCGTCTCTTTGGCAACCCAACATAAAAATGTTAGGTTAACGATAGAGCCGTTAGCCTAACCTTGTATATTAAAAGAC
>CAZZIX010000276.1:0-3646 GCA_964654345.1 uncultured Methylomarinum sp. | reverse complement strand
AATAAAGTAAAACCTCTCTCGTTTCTATGTTTCTTTCATAATAAGTTATGACTTTATGTTGGGTTGCCAAAGAGACGGCAGCCCAACCTACAAATAACTCAAAATAAAAAGTATATTGGTAATACAAGATAAATCATGCAATTACCCATACTCGATCCGTTACAACCTAATCAAAGTTTTCCTGCTATTGAAACTGCTTTAACAGACCCTGATGGTTTATTAGCTATTGGAGGCTGTCTTTCTTCTCAACGAATTATTAATGCCTATCAACAAGGGATTTTCCCTTGGTATAGTTCTGGAGAACCTATTTTATGGTGGTCTCCTAATCCACGCTTAGTTTTATTCCCAAAAAACCTGAAAATATCTCGAAGCCTAAAAAAAACCATTCGTAAAGGAAATTTTCAAGTAACCTACGACCAAGCTTTTTCCCAAGTAATGCAATATTGTGCAGCACCCAGAAAAAAAGAATATGGGACCTGGATTACAGAAGAGATTTATCAAGCTTATACCCAACTTCACCAACAAGGTATTGCCCATTCATGTGAAGTTTGGTTTGATAATGAATTAGTGGGTGGTTTATATGGAATTAGCATCGGACAAGTCTTTTTTGGTGAATCAATGTTCTACAAAAAAACAGATGCCTCAAAAATAGCTTTCCACTCTTTAGTCAATCAACTTTCTGAATGGGGTTATCAGCTCATTGACTGTCAAGTTCATACTAACCACCTGAGTAGTTTAGGTGCAGAAGAAATTGGTCGCGAAAAATTTTTATCTTTATTGCAGCGCCATTGTTCCGTCTATCCAAGCAAAACAGCATGGATGCCAAAATGATTTCCATTCCAGTATTTGTAACAGACCAGTCACCTTGCAGCTATCTTGATAAACGAAATGCTCAATCTGCATTTGTCCACCCTTCTTTTTCACAAAGCACTGCAATATACAGCCAACTTATAGAACAAGGGTTCAGACGAAGTGGTAATGAAGTCTACGCGCCAAGATGCCCAACTTGTTCAGAATGTATCCCTACCCGAGTAGCTATTGAACAATTTAAAGCCAGTAAAAACCAAAAAAGATGTATTAAAAAAAACCAGCAAACAAGCGTTATTATCAAACCCGCACAATTTGAGCAAGAACATTACGATATGTATATGCGATATCAGAAAGACAGACACCAAGATGGAGGTATGGCAAATTCCACTGAAGAAGACTACATTAATTTTTTGAGCAGTCAGTGGTGTAACACATTATTCGTTGAATTTTCAATAGGTGATAAATGTGCTGCGGTTGCCATTGTAGACTTGTTAGATAATGCCTTATCTGCTGTTTATACTTTTTTTGATCCTAAGTTTTCTAACTACAGCCTTGGCACCTACGCCGTTTTGTGGCAAATTGAACATGCTTTACAAATGGAGCTTGAGTTCCTGTATTTAGGTTATTGGATCAAAAATTGTGGAAAAATGTCTTATAAAACCCAGTATCAACCGATACAGGGTTTTATTGAGAAAGAATGGAGAGATATTAACGTTGACGATTAGTAATAGTCATAGGTCTCAAGCAAATAAATGATGCTTTATTTTTCTAAATTTATTTTTTTAAACCACAATAAGCCGAGTTGTAATATAACAATGGCTCTCCAGAATGACATTCAACGGCTTGAACTTCACCAATCACCACCCAATGCGTTCCAGCTAATACTTGTTGAACCACGGTACATTCTAATGTGACTAATGCATCATCAAAAATAGGTGAGCCAGTTTCGCCCTCATGCCAATTTATATTAGCAAAACGCTCTTCTTGGGTCGCTCCACCAGCAAATTGATTAGAAATTTCTTCCTGCTCAGCTTTTAAAATATTAACAGCAAAAGATTTACCTTCTAAAACAGCTTCTCCTGTATCCGTTACTTTATTAATACAGACTAGAATTTGTGGAGGCTCCATCGACACACTGCTAAATGATGTCGCCGTCATACCTTTTAAGCCATGGCTTTCTGTTTTTGCAGTGACTACAGTAACACCACTCGCCCATAATTTAAGTGCATTTTTAAAATCTTGATCATTAACTGACATAGTCTTCTCTTATTTTTTCTTTACATAAAGATCGGTAATCGTACCTGTGATCATTTCTGCTGCAAAGGCAAACGTTTCAGATAACGTTGGATGTGGATGGATTGATAAGCTTATATCTTCTACATCAGCCCCCATTTCCAAAGCTAATACTGCCTCCGCAATTAATTCACCAGCATTAGGGCCAACCATACCTGCCCCTAAAATTCTTCCTGTCTCCTTTTCAGATAAAATTTTAGTTAGACCTTCATTTCTACCAATACTTAATGAACGTCCACTTGCAGCCCAAGGAAAAGCGCCTTTTTCATATTCAATTCCTTCTTCTTTTGCCCGATTTTCTGTCAAGCCCATCCATGCTACTTCTGGATCAGTATATGCCACTGATGGAATTGTTAGCGCATCAAACCCAACTTTCATCCCAGAAATAACTTCTGCTGCAATTTTTCCTTCATGTACAGCTTTATGAGCCAACATTGGATTCCCTACGACATCACCTATTGCATAGATATGATCAATATTTGTTTTTTGTTGTTCGTTTACCTTGATAAAGCCCATTTCATCGACATTAACACCCGCTTTATCTGCCCCAATTTTTAATCCATTCGGTCTGCGACCCACTGCAACTAAAACAGCATCAAACGTTTCTGGCTCTGGTGCATTATCGCCAGAAAATGTAACTTTCAAACCCTTTTTTAGTGGTTTAATTTCATCAACTTTAGTTTTTAGCCAAATGTTTTTATATTGCTTTTTAATTCGCTTTGTTAAAGGTCTGACTAAATCAGCGTCACAACCAGGGATAATCTGATCCATTAATTCAACAATACTAATTTCTGAACCTAATGCATGATAGACCGTTGCCATTTCTAGGCCAATGATACCACCACCAACCACGAGTAATTTCTTGGGTACTTCTTGCACATTTAAGGCATCAGTAGAATCCCATAATCTTGGGTCTTCATTCGGAAAAACAGGAATTTTAGTGGGCTGAGAACCAGCAGCAATAATTGCATTATCGAAGGTGATAGTTTGACTCCCCTCTTTCGATTCCACAACGACTGAATTAGCAGAGGCAAAAGTACCTGTTCCCTGAACCAAAGTAACTTTACGTTGTTTGACTAAACCAGCTAAACCTGTGGTTAAGTTTTTAGTCACACTTTCTTTCCAGCTTCTAATTTTATCCAAATCAAAACTGGGTTTTCCATAGCTAATGCCATGATGGTCAATTTCATCGACTTCATGAATAATTTGTGCCATATGTAATAATGCTTTAGAAGGTATACACCCTACATTTAAGCAAACCCCACCAATAACGGGGTAACGCTCAATCAATACAACTTTCTTTCCTAGATCAGCTGCTCGAAACGCCGCAGTATAACCCCCTGGCCCACCACCTAAAACTAAAACTTCTGCATGTAAATCTGCCATATCGAAATTCCCTCTACAATAATAAACGACGAATATCACCCAAAGATTGAGTAATAGCAACTAAGAAACGAGCAGCTTCTGCTCCGTCAATCACCCGATGGTCATAGGTTAAATCTAATGGAAGCATCAGTCGCGGAACAAATTCATTACCTTGCCA
>CAZZIX010000275.1:0-3655 GCA_964654345.1 uncultured Methylomarinum sp. | reverse complement strand
AAGCTTTATGACTTAATACAAACTGAGCGCCAATTCTTATTGATCAACTAAACTTTGAAAACCGAGGTTAAAAAATGAATTATAAAATACTAATATTACTTCTTGTTTTTTTTAGTAACTCATCAATACATGCTGCAGTTTACGCCGAAGAAAAACTAAAAAAAACCATTAAAATAGCCGAAGAAGGAAATGCTGAATCACAATTCAGGCTAGGGGTCATGTATTATTATGGAACCGGAGGTGTAAAAAAGGACAGAACCCAATCTGCAAAATGGTACAGAAAAGCTGCAATTCAAGGGCATTCTTCTGCAAAATTCAATTTAGGAAAAATGTACTCAACAGGAAGTGGAGTAAAAAAAGATAGTAGTTTAGGTGCCATGTGGATTCGTAAAGCAGCTAAACAAGAACAATTAAAAAAAACCAATAAAGCCTATAGCACATCATTTGAGATGAACCTTATAGGAGCTAAAAATGGCAAAGCATCTTCTCAATACAATATAGGGCAGATGTATCAATTTGGAAATAATGTACAACAAGATCATAAAGAAGCCATACAATGGTACAAAGCAGCAGCAGCACAAGGTGATTCTTCAGCACAAGTGAGTTTAGGGGGTTGTTATGACAATGGAATAGGAGTAGAGCAGGATAAACAAATGGCAATTACTTGGTTTTTCAAAGCAGCAAACCAAGGCCACCCTGCTGCTCAATATAATTTAGGGATAAAATACTTCAAAGGCGAAGGCGGCCTAAAACAAGATTATCCACTTGCCGCTGAATGGTTCCGAAAAGCTGCCAAACAAGGACATACATCAGCAACCCGGATATTACCCGCTATAGAAAAAAAATTAGATCCATAAGCATCCTTAAAGTTAGATTTCGGGTTCTTAATTTTAATTCACCAATAGACAACTCATGTAGATTTTATTGCTCAATCATATAAAACTATTCCCACCTTGATATCTGTAAGAGATAGCAATTAGATTATTAGAATAGCTTGTATAGAACATTCTATAGGCAATTTTATATCTACCTTCAAAAAAGGTATTTATTCATTTCTCCCCTCTCTTGTTATAACCACCCAAATTATAATAATTCAATATTTCTTTCTTTTCCATATAAAATTAAAGTAAAAGATCGAAAGTATTATGAAAATAAAAAAAAACAGTTATTTTATGCTATGCTTTAATGTTATCTACCAAGATATTAATTAAAAAATAGCTATTTCAACTAAATAGAACCACAATACAAAGTTAAGCTGGTATCAAATGCAATTCTATTTTTAAGTTCTAGGTAGAACAAATTTTTCACCAGGTTTCAATCTTTAATAATAAAACAAGTTTTATGATCAGAATATATAACCATTATATTTCTACAGTATTTTTAGTCCTCTTTGTTATTGAATATTGCATTTTTTATTCGTCAATGTATTTTGGCAATGAACTTCGGTTTCTATACACTAAATCTTGGTATTCAGATAGTCAGATATTATTAGAAAGCTTTCTTTTTGCAACTACACTCTCAATTTCTATGGCTGGAATTGGTTTATACAGGCGAAACCTTGGATTAACAGAGTATGAATTACTTTCGCGAACATCTGTCGCCTTTTCTGTTTCTATTTTAATACTGGTCACTGTTTATTATATCTCCCCCGATTTCATTATCGCCAGAAGTATATTAGTTTATGCTTTAATAATTTCACTAATCGGAATGTTAATTTGTCGCTATATTTTCAACAAATTAGCAGGGAAAAGTATATTACAAAAGAAAATTTTATTAATTGGTTCTGGGAATAATGCAAATAAAATTCTGAACAACAAATCAGGCTATATTCATAAAGGCTTTGATATTATTGGATGTTTCTCCACAACCCAAGAAAAAATAATTGTCCCAACCCATAATATTTTAAACGCTGATGATGACAATAAAACAATAATTGACATTGTCTATCAACATAAAATTAATGAAATCGTCATAGCACTTGATGACAGAAGAACGTCGATGCCCGTAAATGAACTTTTAGATTGTAAAATTTCAGGTATTAAAATAATTGACTTACTTTCTTTTTACGAGAGGGAAAAGGCTTACTTAGACCTGGAAAACTTAAAACCAAGCTGGATGGTGTTTTCTGATGGTTTTGCACAAAGTGGCTTAAGAACTATAATAAAAAGGCTGGTTGATATCAGTGCTAGTTTCATGCTGCTCGTACTCGCTCTTCCTGTCATGCTATTAACTGTTTTGGCAATCTGCCTTGAGAGCGGCATTAGGGCACCTATCATTTATCGACAAACAAGAGTGGGTGAAAATAATCAAAACTTTGATGTTTTAAAGTTTAGAAGCATGAAAACTGATGCCGAAGCACAAGGCATCCAGTTTGCAAAAGTAAACGATACACGAATAACCAAAGTCGGTAACTTTATTAGAAAAGCTAGGATTGATGAGCTCCCTCAAATTTTTAATGTTTTTAAGGGTGATATGAGTTTTGTGGGTCCTAGACCTGAACGCCCTGTATTTGTTGAAGAATTTAAAAAAAACATTCCTTATTACCGAGAAAGACACCGTATAAAACCAGGCATTACAGGATGGGCACAACTCTGTTATCCCTATGGAGAAAATGAATACGATGCAATTCAAAAACTTCAGTATGATTTATATTATGTAAAAAATTACAGTTTATTTCTAGATTTGACTATCATTATACATACCGTTGAAGTTGTATTGTGGGGTAAAGGCGCAAGATGATTATCGTAATAAATTGACTTATTTTGTGCTAAGTTTTGAATATATTGACTAATCACTACTCTAAATTTTGTAGTCTTAGAAAGTTATTCAACCAAATTAATATTTTATCCAAAAATTTAGTATTAAAACAAGCAACTTGAAATTAATTTTCTTTACTTAAATTAAAGCTCTTACCAATGCCTAATAGTAATCTAAATAATCTCAATACTCCTTTGTGTGTCGATCTTGATGGAACGTTGATCAAAACAGATTCATTACATGAGCTGTTCTTACAATTGTTAAAAAAGAAAACCTTATATTGTTTTATCGCGATATTCTGGCTATTAAAATCTAAAGCTAATTTTAAAGCAAAAATTTCTGAACATGTTCAACTTTCACCAGAAAGCCTTCCTTATAATAAGGATGTTATCGAATATATTAAATCTCAAGACACACAGCGAAAAATAATCTTAGTGACTGGTGCAAATATACACGTAGCTAAATCTATTGCAAATTATCTAGAGTTATTTGATGAGGTCTTAGCATCGGACTCAAATATTAACCTGACAGGTAACAATAAACGACAACATTTAGTCAAACGCTTTGGTGAAAATAAATTTGAATATATTGGCAATGATAAAGCAGATTTTTCAGTATGGTCATCAGCCAGCCAAGTATCAGTTGTCTCTAAGAATAACAGCTTTTTAAAACAGGTTAGAAAGAAATTTAATGTAGAAAAAGAATTTCAACTAGATACACCATCAATTAAAAATTATTTCAAAGCTATTCGTCTTCACCAATGGGTTAAGAACTTATTAGTTTTTGTCCCTTTTTTTCTAGACCATAGATTCAATGATCTTAATGCTATTTTCCTCTTAACCCTTAGTTTTCTATCCCTTTCTTTGCTAGCTTCGTTTACTTATATTATAAATGATTT
>CAZZIX010000274.1:0-3674 GCA_964654345.1 uncultured Methylomarinum sp. | reverse complement strand
TTTTTCATTAATTCAATGATAGATAGTAATTTTAGAGGGGATTTAATAACGCAATTTAATATAGAGAAATGGCCAGAATAGACTATTTAAAAAAAATAGTTGAGCTATGTTTCTTATAAAAATATTTACTTTGTTATTTTTGATCGATTATTACATCAAGCCAAAAAACAACAAAGACAATAACTCGTATAAGCTACTTAGCTCAACAATCCCATTAGACTAATGGAACTCACTTAAGCTTATCGTAATCGAAAAACACCAAGTGATAATTAGTAGAAAGGAAACAAAGTTAAGATTAACTTTTCTGTATTAATAGAGTAAGATTACATAACACAACAAACCTTACACGACTAATTAGTATTTTCTAACACCGATAGATTTTGACTCTGCCAAGATTTATCAGTGTCAGAATTATTTTAATATAGATATTGGTGTTAATGGAGCATCCATACTGGAGCTCTCTGCACCTGTACCACAGCCAACTAATGCTAATGACAGACTAGCAATTATCAAAACAATCGCATTAGTTTTTTAATGTTTTTTTAATGACACCTTCTCCATAAATTATTTATTTTACGATAGTTTTTGGTTTGACCATCTCATTCTACAAAGCAATGACAGCCAAACAGATATATTACCTCTTTGGGCGTCCTTATTAGAAGTTGAACTTCTGAATCTATCTTATAGCCCTTTAAACTATGACTTTTTGATATAGATCAATAAAAGTGATATTAGCTAGATAATTTTCAGAATTCATATTTCTGGAACACAATAAACTTTGTTTTTTCCTCTACTTTTAAGGTATAAAGTTGGATAGCCTTTTCAAAGATTTTCAAATCAGCTGTGAAAATTGTAATCTGGATGCAATTTGTCTTCCACGTGGTTTATCTAAACAAGAAGTCAAAAATTTAAGTGATGTCATTAAAAATAATTCTGTTTTGCAACAGGGTGAATACATCTACCGACAAGGAGATAGCTTTAAAGGTATAGTCGCTATTAAATCGGGGACAGCTAAGCTGGTTTCTAACGACAACCAAGGAAACGAACATATACTTAATATATTATTACCTGGAGAACTGGCAGGGTTTGATGGTTTAAATCAAAATAGACATAGCTGCTCTGCTATTGCCTTAGAAGTCATGAGTTATTGTGAACTACCTGCTGAAAAATTTGATCACTTATGCCAAATGGTTCCAGGAATTGCTCGTGAGCTTTTCAGGCATTCCAGTGAATCTATTAATGAGTCTCAAAACCAAGTAATCACAAGCAAGCAATCAGCCGAAGTAAAACTAGCTCTGTTTTTGACCAACCTATCCGACCGATTAAAAAAAAGAGGATTTTCTTCCTTATCATTTAACCTCCCGCTCACACGTGAGGAAATGGGCAACCTCCTTGGCTTAACCTTCGAGACAGTTAGCAGAATGTTAAAGCACCTTCAAAATGAAGGATTGATAATTGTCCAACGAAAACATATTGAAATTAAAGATTTAAAATCATTACAAGCTCTCTGTTCTCAACAAACAAATTAAAAATAATTTTTATCTACTTTAAATAACTCGAAGCTTATTCTAAAATTGCAACCAAGTTTGTCTACCTCGTTTTCTACCAGCTAGCTCATCAATCACCGTAAATCCCCCAGACTTATTTGAAGAATATTTAGTATCCCTATCGTCATCGGTTGTTTCAATAATGACAGGAACCTGGCCAGTACCTCCATCTATTTTTCTACCTGGACTAACTCGTTTTTCATCGTCATCATCGACATCCCCATCTTCATCTGTATCAAAAAGCTTATCCCTTTCATCAAAATTTTCATCTCCGTTAATATCAAAGGGGGAAACAGCTAAGGGACCACCAGATAATGCATCCATTTCCATTAACCAACTGACGCTACCATTTCCAGATGTTGCACAAGGATCAGGATTAGGTATAAATGTAACAAAAATAATTCGCCCATTCATTAAAATAGAACCCGAAATAACACGCTCACCTATACTAGTAGTTGTTGCTGGAGGTAATAAATCTAGATACCAGCCATATTGTGGTGAAACCTCATCGTCGTAATCCACTGTTTCATCTGTAGTTAAACGATAATCATGTCCATTATGTGTTAATTCTTGCTCAATTGTTTGAGCTTGAAGCTTATCTCTCCCTGAAATTAAGGTAGAAATATCAGTCCCAGAATGATTGTCTCTAATGGCATAATAAGTTTGAGTTTGTGTTGATCCGCCAATAACATTATCACCAGTCTCAAAAAACTTACCCGTTCCAAAATAAACCATTAACCCTCCATCAGGATGATCCCCTACTTGAGGTTTAGCTGTAATCGGTTGGTCTTTATTTGCGCAAGGATCTTCATTACAAGCTCTAAATAATGATTCAGGGGCACTAGATGTTCCAAATGGAATATCCCAGTTACTTGAGCTTGCATCACTGATATCAAACTTCCACAAATGCCCTTGCAAATCACCTGCATAAACAGTATCAGCAATACGATCACCATCCGAGTCAACCGCTATTGGTGTAGACAAGCCATTTGGATGACCCGTGCTACCATTTTTAGTCTCAATTTTTTTGATCAAAGCCCCTGTCCTGATATTAACAATATACAAAACAGCTTTCTTAGCTGCGCTAT
This sequence comes from uncultured Methylomarinum sp., assembly GCA_964654345.1. Lineage (GTDB taxonomy): Bacteria > Pseudomonadota > Gammaproteobacteria > Methylococcales > Methylomonadaceae > QPIN01. The sequence goes on along the minus strand of CAZZIX010000274.1, from coordinate 1,039 downwards.
CATAACCATTACCAAAGATAGCAGCCCACTCACCATTGTTAAGCCTGACAATTGAAGGCTGCCCCATTATATGACCCATCTCAGAAAAATCAGTATCGGTAGATGAAAGCTCCCACAGAACTTTGCTTCCATCAAAGCTACTCTCGTCAAAATCACCTGGATCAGTAACATCCAAAGCAAAAATACTCTTGTCACCTGCACCGAGACTACTCACTAAAACAGTTTTCCAAGTACTAGACCCAAAATACGCATCTGCAACACGGGGTGATGCGTCTACTAAATATTGATGAGTATAAAGAGGATCAGCCAAATCCTTCAATTGTTCTATGACGGTATTAGGTATATAAGCAAACTTCTCTACTCCAGTATTCGCATTAAAACCGTGTAACATGCCGTCATTTGCACCCACATACAGCATAGGTGTTCGTGACAGTCCTGCTTGAAAAGTGATATAGGAAGAACCTTCTGCTCCAGCTAATTCATCATATCCAAAATATTCATGACTTACATAAGCAGGACTTGAATTAACAATATCCCCTAAATGAGCATGAGCATTAGTATCCCCAAAATGATCCCGGTCTCTAAATTTACCCTCAGTAGATTGTTTCTCCCAATCACGGTTTCCTCTAACATATTGCAACACTTTTTGCCGGTTAGGAATACCTGATGCAATCTCAAGCTCTGTTCTAGGCCTCAATAAATCTTTTTGACTACCACTGTCTCGATCAATACCAGGATCAACATCACCACTAATATCACTCCAGCGGAATTTAATTCCTTTATTTCCTGTTGCAGTGGGGTTATAAGTAAAAATATTTCTAGCATTCCAATTCGGCATCTGTTCAGATGCTTTCCACACTGGAGATGAATTTACATCACCTGTTAAGGTATCAATTGAAAATGATTTAAGATCTCCATCCCAGTTTTTATTATTAAAAGTGGCCTGATATAAACGAGTGGTTGAGCTTAACGATGTTGAATTTGAATTAAGTGCAGTTACAGATGAATCTGTAATTTCAATCTGGTCAAATGCATTTCT
>CAZZIX010000273.1:0-3679 GCA_964654345.1 uncultured Methylomarinum sp. | reverse complement strand
TAATAGAACATATTTAAAATTGCAGTTACACAGAATTATCTATAGTCTCTACTTTCTGGTCGAAAAATGGAAAATATTACTCCCGGAAATACAACCCACTAAACTAATTTATTTGGCACAGAGCTGCTACACTATTGGATGAAAGAAATCCACTGCTGTAATTGGCAGATATTACTCTAGTCAGAATTTGAATAGGCTTTTGTCAAACACTTCACGCCTAGTGTAGGCTTGTCCGGCAAAGCAGATTTGATGTCACCACTTCCGAGACTGGAGTTTGATAGCTTGAAGTATTTTGTTAAAGCTAATTTCTGATCTAGAAAAATGACTATTGTCTCGTTCGTTATAGATTTTTTTACCCAATAGCCATTTACAACAAATAGAAATACTCTAAAGTTTAGCTTTATTCTAACACGACGCTCAGGAGTATTTTTAAGCTTGTGAGCGATAGCGATACACGTTTTAAAAATATCTGTCTTGGAGTTACTGGTTATCGGATTTTCGATAATCGGTAGTTGGATAGCTCTACTAAACGTTGTGTTATCGGGCGCGTCTTGTGGTGCTTTTTACGGTCAGCTGCAAGCATTTGTTATACATCATTTCTCACGGTGTTTAATTCATTCTGTAAATTTTCCACAGCATCAACAATTTGCAAAAATTTTTTTCCAAACTCTGTGAAATTATACTCTACCTTGGGAGGTGTCTCTGGATAGATTTTTTTATCTATAATTCCAAATTTATAGAGTTTTGTTAACCGCTCATTTAGCACTTTGGTGGTTAAACCTTCCACGTTCCTTTGCATTTCACCTGGGCGGTTTACTCCAATGCGTATTAATCTGAGAACAGATAAGGACCACTTACAACCTATGATTGATTCCACCATACGTCCTACATTATTTTTTTTTTGATTTAGAGAATTTTTTTTATCCTGTAATTCCATATATTTACACCATTAAGTAAGTATCTAACCACAAAGTGCCTACTTTTAAAGGCTAAGGATATGTGAATAATAACCCACTCTTATTTAAAAAAAGAGGTAATTCACGATGAAATCAAAAGCGATATTCTATCATGCTGGTTGTCCAGTTTGTATTGATGCGGAACAGGGTCTAGCTCTTGCTCTAGACAACAACAAATTCAACTTGGAAATTGTTCATTTGGGTGAAGATGAATCCCGAATTAACGAAGCAGAAAATGCTGGAGTCAAATCTGTACCTGCTCTGATATTGGATGATACTGTTTTCCATATCAACTTCGGAGCTTCAATCAGCGATCTAAAATAAACAGATAGCAGAACTCTGGAGTTCTGCCATAGGAGAATTAATATGAAATTTCACCATTTACCAATAATATTCGTATTGTCGTTTAGCACTATTATTAATGCTGGTTGCGCCCACGAAAAGCACATAGGAGGTATTCATGCAAAACCTCATCAGGAAACCGTGGCACAGTTTGACATTGTACATGCGAAAATTTCGACCAAAGGTAATATTGTTACATTCCATATGAAAGTATCCGGCAAAGCAGGTGTTAGTAAACCTGCACCAACGGGACAGCTTGCAGGTAGTAAAGTTTTTTCTTATGTGTGGCCTACTTCTATTGATAGCTATGAAGTTGGCTTTGAAAAAAACACTGGCATTCTTGCACTAGCAGTAACAGCACATCCTGATTTTGACGATACGCCACTCTATGACGAAAACGTTGATGGCGACACTAACAATGATGGAAATGTGTGGCATAGTCACTGGGTTGTATTAAGCCCAAATGATCAATGTGGAAAAGACGCATTAGGTGTTGTAGATATTCCTAAAGGAACAACGCCGAGGTTACCAAAAACATGGCCTGGATTACCAATCTTATTAGATAGTCCTGGATGGGATCCAACCTTTAACAACAATACAGTTGAAGTACACGTTCCTTTTGATAGTATTGATATTGTTGAAAAAGCCTCTTTCGATGGAGTAACTGCGGGATTACTTGTGAACCAGAGCGCACATGCCCCCTTATTATGTGTTGCTGATGTCATGGATATTGCTTCTGGGGATTTAAGCCTACCAGGAAAAGTTAACCAATAAGCTACCTTATGACAAGGACGTCATAACTCTACTGAAAGATATTTAATTTGTGTCTAGAAAAACATAATTATACCGTTTTCTTATGGCTCGTTCTGGATGAAAATTTTGTATAACATTATTTTAGATATAAGTAGTCAGCATTAAAATACGGATATTTTCAATCTATTCCACAAAAAAATAATTTTCACCAAATTATAATTTATCCTTACAAGCTTTTTAATAATTTTCTTTATAAGTAAATAAGAAATCATTCCATAAATTACAAGTTCTTCAAATAATGATTTGTATTTTAGCTATAGGGTGTACTAGAATTTATGAAGAAGCTAGTTTTAAAAAAAGTTATATCAAATAACTCACAAAACCTAGTGTTAAAATAGTTTCTCCTCTTTTTGAAATGGAGTCGCTTTTTCATTCATGTTTCAATATCAACCTTAATTATTCAATGCATAAGAATTATACACTTGAGTCTATAGCAGAAGATGCTACACGGACTTTAAAGAAGTTAAAGTCAACCAGTTATAAAGAAGCGATGGGGTTTTATAAGCAAGCTTTGGCAGAAGTTGATAATGATCAGCTGCGTTTGAAAATTTCTGGATATATAAATAAGGCTAAGGTGTTTAATTTAGGTGATAAATATAACGACCTGATAAGTTTTGCAGAGAAATTTCAACAACAAGAGGTTGAGCCTATAGAACACGCCGAATTAGATGTTTTTGAAGATCAATTTAAACAGTTGATTCAATCGGATGATTTAGATCAAATCCCTGCTTTACTAAGTAAACTTTCAATTGATCAGGTAGATAAACAATATCCTGCACAGGCTTCTGTTCTAGGGCTTTTGATGTTGACTAAATATACTGAGTTTGAGAAAGAGTTAGCGCAAGACTCTACTTTTACTAAAGATTTTAAAGTTGCACAAAAAGCATTGCAAGCCTTTCAAACTAATGATCTTGAAATGCTAAAACAGACCCTAAAACTTATCCCGTTTCGTTCTGCCTTTAAAGATTTTCGTATTATTCTAAATGCTGTTTTAGCAGCACCAAGCTCAATTGAAAAAATGAAATTATTGCTTGGAACAATTACTGACCAATCGCCTTATTATCCTGTCGCTAATTTACTGCTTGCTTGTACCAAGGAAGGAGCGGATTTATTTAAAGACTTGGCCTCATTTGACTATGAGCAACAAAATCTAATCGGGAAGATAAAAGGGTTTAATGATCAGCAGCAGGAATTTATTGCACATTTATTACGTCAATATGATGATTTGTCTGAAAAAATTATGTTTTCTATGGCAATTCAATATCAAGCCTTGTTTGGTTCTGCATTGGCTGAGCAGTTTTGCCAGACATTACTGATAAGTTATCCAGCCGGGTATGAAGATTATACTAAGTCCTTTGGTTCGGTTAATGAGTTTGAAGAGTTAAGGATTAAAGACTTAACTTGTGAAAAAGAAGATAATTTTTATGATGCTGATTATTACTGGCGCCAAAGTATTGATCAATTAAAGGCAGAGGAGGGCAATGGTGTTAAAGTTGCACTAATTCTTCATCACATTGCTCAACATCAACAAGATGAAGCTAAAAAAATTGACTGCTTAATAGAAAGTT
>CAZZIX010000272.1:0-3695 GCA_964654345.1 uncultured Methylomarinum sp. | reverse complement strand
CTCTTTATTAATTAATAAAATAAAATTTTGTAATCTCTTGTCTGCAAGATCCATTGTTTCCATTGGATTAATAATCGTTGTTAGTCGAACCAGTGCCCCGTCAGTTCTTCTTGATTGAAAAGCACCCATAAAAGTATTCCATTTTAATTCATATTCATTAGCAATGTTTTTACCTCTCTGTCTGTACCAATAATAGACTAATTGCTTAATCTCTCCTCTTGAAATGACAACACGAATTAATTCGACACCGCTAACTTTAGATTCGCCAATATCAGTAATCAACCAACCACCACCAGGTATACATAATTTTGGTGAATGAGGAACGGCACCATGTTTTTGGGTCTGATAATACGCGACATAAAAATTAACAGAAGATAAATTATCTGGACTGTTAAAATCCATCAAAATATAGTCTGACAAGCCTAAGAAATCAATTGTTTGCTGATCCATGTTAATTGGTTTTCCAGACCAATTAGCAAGTGTTGGTGGAAACTCATTAAAACTTTTACGCTCAGGAATATAATCTTCTAGACTTCCTAAAGGCTTTATTGTGAAAATTGCAATAGTGACTAATAGCAGTACACTGATTAAGGGGAAATAATTAGTTGTAGTCTTATGATTTAATAAAGTTGTCTTTTTTGTGGCAGGAACTGGAACCAACCCGAAGACACCTTCCCAGTTTCTTTCTTTTCGTTCTGAGAATGAAAGTAGCCACATAATAAAAATAAGAATTAAGAAGCATGACATAAAGACTATCCATCCTTCAAAATCATGAATAAATCCTTTAGCCATTGAGATCCCCCAGTTATCAACTAAAAGACCAATTATGCCGATTCTAAAGCTGTTCATCAGAATGGTAACAGGGATAGATAATAAAAAAACTACAGCGCGCTTCCAAAAAGTAACTTGATACATATAAGCGCAAATAAAAGCCACGCTCATCAGAGGGAATAAATATCTAAGGCCACTACATGCCTCAACAACTTGTAGCTTATAATTGCCTAAGTCAATTATATTACCTTCCAGAAAAACGGGTATCTCACAGGCTCGAATAAAAGAAACACCCAGTTGAGAAGATATAAGCTGTAGTTTTGATGTTAATCCTGCTTGTAATACGGGGGGTAAAGGAAAGCAAAATATGAGTAACAAGATGGGTATCAACATTAACTTTGTGGCTTTGAAACCAGATATTGATAATGCTAACCCAAGTAATATTAAAATTAATGAAAGTCTCAGTAAAAAATAAGTATCTCCTACGATACCAATAAAATAAATTACTAATGCAATTATGCTTAAAACAACTCCTGACCAGGAAGGAGTAAATTTATTGGCTAAAATCAATTCCTTTTGTTGCCATAGAAAATATAAAGCAATGACAGGAATCATATAGCCATGGCTATACTCTTCTTTACTTTCCCATACTGCAATAAGATCAGCAAAAACATTCCAATACAAAGTTGAAACTAAAATAAAAACTAGTAAATAACTAAAAGTTTTGACTATATTCAAAGCTTAACTCCTAAAAAAGAGCAATATAATAAATATTAAATGAGTAGGTGGAAAAAATTTAGGCATCTACAAATTTTTTAATAGCTGAAATTAGCTCACTTGAAACTTCAGATAGATCATGTGTAACTAATGGTTTTTTTTTATTAACTAGATTATTAATCAATTCAGTAAGTTCACTTTCGTTATTTGAAACATAAATATTTGTGAAAGTTGCAAAGCGTTTTACTGTTGATAATTGGTGATCATTACGGTGTTCTCCTTTACAGGCAAGTCTAGGCAATAAAATTAGTGGTTTCCCCAGTTCTAAGGCACTGATAATTGTTCCCATTCCTGCGTGGGCTACTATTATATCGGCTTTTTTAAAATATGAATTATATTCGCTGGGTATCATGGTTTCACAAAATTCAATATTTTGTGGGATATATTCAGATACACCAATTTGGGCAAAAACTCTCTTGTAAGTATTATTAGCCGCCCATTTGTCAACTGCATTTATTAATCGGTCAAAAGGTAATTGTGAGCCAACAGTAACAAAAATCATAATACAGCTCCAAAAAAATAAGGCCCTTCCGGTTTTGCCAAATGTTTCCATTGAGTTAACCATAAATCTGCATAGGGTTGAGCTTTTGAACCACTCAAAGACATTTTGTCAGCATTAGCTAAACTATCCATCCAAATAGTTTTAATCCCCATTTTTTTTGCAAAAAAAACGGCAAAAAAGCCGACAGATGCTCCTGTTGTTATTACAACATCAGGACGAATTCTAATTAATAACCAAAAAACATTAAGTGCTTGCCAAATTAAACGAAATTTATTCCACAATGACGCATCAGGAAGTGAATAAAAAATTTCATTGGGAACGAATTGTGAATAACTTGCATCTGTTGCTGCATAATATCTAACAAAACCTTCAAAAGCAGGTTCTAACCGTCTCATCTGTTTCCAGTGACCTCCACAAGATGAGATAAATAGAACCTTATTATTTTTAGCCTCTTCTTGAATCATCTCTTTCCCATATTGTACGTTTAGTTAAATATTGGTATTTTGCCCGCATTCGTGAAATTATGTTTACACTAAAATAAATAAAAAGTTTAGGCCATAATTTAAAATCGAAAAAAAGTTTTTTTAAGGCGCCTCGAAAATCCTTAGTTTCATTTTTCAATAATTCTGGAAATTTATCCTTTAGTTGATAACGTCCTAGTCTACTACGTGTCCTTATTTTAATTAAACTAGATAAGGTATAGGGAGCGGAGACACTTGCAAAGTGATCTTTGGTAACTATACGTTCTTTATCCTTAAATAAACATCTTACAAAACCATCATCAGCAATGATATCCGGGAATTGGTCAAATTTTGACCGTCCTTTTTCAGATAATGCATATAGTCCACTTCCAATCATTCCGGCTTTACAATAAGGTAAATTTAGCCATATTTCATAAAAAGCTTTAACAGGCCAGGAACTTTTAGATAGATCCATTTTTGGTTCGAGTGAGGTAGCATAAATATTATTTTTTAATGTGGTATTTATTGCCTCTACTGCATCAAAGGAAATAACAATATCTGCGTCTAAATATATTCTAGGATATGAAGTAGCATATTCATCACCTAAATTAAGTGCATGTGTTTTTGATGGAATATCCGTTTCCAAACAGACAAACTTATCAGAAAGTTTTTTAACGGTATTTACAGTTAAATCACTGCAGCCATTACAAACAATAATGACTTCCAAGTCATCAAGTCCAGCATTTTTAATAAATGGCTTAAGACAATTCGAAATGATTTTTTCTTCATTATGAGCCGGAATAATGATTGTTGTCATATCAATAATATCCTTTTAGCCAATTTTCTTTATCTAGCCATACTTCTTCCCAAACATCAAAACTTTCAATCGCTGTATTGCTTTTTTTAAAAAACAATATTAATTTACTTGCTATATATCTTGAAAACGGCCACAGCATTAATAAAAATACCCCAAACTCCTTTGTTAAAGGATGCCAGTGGTTCCGAATAAGCTGTACTTTAGCTTTTAGTAATCGAATCAATTTACCCGCTCGTTTTTTTTCTGATGCACCACCGTAATGAATAATTTCCGCAGTATCAGTTATTATTGGAGCATAACCTATTTTTTTTGCTCTAAGGCATAAGTCTGCTTCTTCTCCGTACATAAAGAAACGACTATCAAAGCC
>CAZZIX010000271.1:0-3698 GCA_964654345.1 uncultured Methylomarinum sp. | reverse complement strand
GAAGTTAAACCAAGTTGGACAAGTTGGCAGTTACTCATTAAAAAAGGTAGGCAAGTATGGGCATATAAACCTGCCTCTAATGATACTGAAAAACATTTAGATAATATTTCATCTTTAACAGAGGCTGAGATTCAACAATTTGCAAAAGATTTTAAATTTGATACACGAAATAATCCTAATTCTGGCGATAATGTATTCAGGCACCAATATCATAATAAAAATTACAAAGAATATTCTGGTTCACGCCCCGTTATGGAAGATGGACAGCAACAAAAAATAGTTGATGGTTTGATTAATGGAATTAACTATTTTTCTAGTCTGCAAAATGAAGAAGGTTTTTGGTCTGGTGATTATGGTGGCCCTTTATTTTTATTGCCAGGTTTGCTGATTGCTTCATATATAACGGGTGAAGCGTTTCCAAAACCACATCAGGAGTTGATGAAAATCTATTTGTTTAATCACCAAAACCAGGATGGTGGTTGGGGGATGCATATAGAAGATGGTTCGACCATGTTTGGAACAGTGATGCAATATGTATCATTAAGAATCTTAGGGTTAAATAAGGATGATGAACAAATAGTTAAAGCAAGACGATGGATAATGGATCAAGGTGGTGCAACGGGGATTCCTTCATGGGGTAAGTTTTATTTAGCCACGATGAATTTATACCATTGGGATGGGTTTAATAGCCTGTTCCCAGAAATGTGGTTGTTTCCAAAGTGGCTACCTGTGCATCCTTGGCGTTATTGGTGCCATTCTCGTATGGTCTATTTACCGATGGCTTATTGTTATGCGCATAGAATTCAAGCACCTGAGAATGAGTTGATTCTATCTTTGCGCCAGGAAATTTTTATTGATGAGTATACTGAGATAAATTGGCCTAAACAAAGAAATAAAGTGTGTGAAAAGGATAGTTATACCACTCAATCTCCAGTTTTAAAATGGATGAATCTTTTTACTAATGCCTATGAAAAATTTCATTCAAAATGGTTAAGAAAAAAAGCTTTGGCTTATCTTCTTGACTATATTCATGCTGAAGATTTGCAGACAAAATATATTAATATTGGCCCTGTTAGCCAAGCGATTAATTCAATTTGTATCTGGCATGCACATGGTAAAGATTCTGAGCAATTTCAAAACCATGTTAACCGCTGGTATGACTATTTATGGGTCGCAGAAGATGGGATGAAAATGTGTGGATACAATGGTTCCCAGTTATGGGATGTTGCATTTACTACGCGCGCTATTTTAGAGAGTGATATAGGTCAATTATTTAAGCCGACGATTGAAAAAAGTTACCAGTTTGTTGAAAAAATGCAAATATTGGAACAACATAACACGCATGAACAGTTTTTTAGACACCCCTCAACAGGTGGCTGGCCATTTTCAACCGTTGACCACAGCTGGCCGATTGCGGATTGTTCGGCAGAAGGATTTAGTACTACATTAAGCATTCATCATTCGGGGATGGTAAAACCTGTTATTACTGAAGAACGGTTAAAAAAAGCGATTGATGTTATTCTTGGTTTTCAAAACAAGGATGGAGGTTGGGCTACTTATGAATTAACACGCGCGCCAAAATGGTTGGAAAAACTTAATCCGTCAGAAATTTTTGCTGACATTATGATTGATTATTCCTGGACAGAATGCAGTTCAACCTGTGTACAGACCTTAATGGAAGCACTTGATGAGTATCCAGACTATAAAACTGAGCAAATTCATTCAGCTATTATTCAAGGACTTAAGTTTATTATCTATAAACAGAAAGAGGATGGTTCTTGGTATGCTGGCTGGGGTGTTTGTTTTACCTACGCAACCTGGTTTGCTATGGAAACATTAGCTAGAGCTCGCAAAAAAGGACTCTATGATGTTGAGATTATTGAGCAAAGTATTTCTAAGGCAAGTAATTTTTTGATTAGTAAGCAAAAATCAGATGGTGGCTGGGGTGAAACTTATAAGTCTTGTGCAGACTTGGTTTATACAGAGGCAGCAGAATCTCAAGTCGTTAACACTGCATGGGCATTACTTTCATTGATGGCTGCTGATTATCAAGATAAACATATTATTGATCAAGGAATCCATTTATTGCTTGAAAGGCAAACTGATTTAGGTGATTGGTTGCAGGAAGGAATATCAGGTGTTTTTAACTATAACTGTATGATAACGTACAGTGCATATAGAAACACCTTTCCTATATGGGCTTTGAATAGGTACTACAAGCTGTTCTTATGTTAGTATTAACATCTTATCTTATATTTTAATAAATAAAAAGTTGATAAAAAAGCAATTGATTAAATTAAAACCTATGGGCATTTGTGTATAGAAACGTGGCAAATAAACAGATGAACGAAAACTTTGATATCTGTATTATCGGGGCTGGTATGGCGGGGGCAACAATAGCCGCTTATCTTGCACCTAAGGGTATTAAGATAGCTTTAATAGACCGTGGCTTTTCTGAGAAAAGCAGGATAGTTGGCGAGCTTCTTCAACCTGGAGCTGTAGAAACATTAACTCAAATGGGGCTTGGTCATTTGCTTGATGGATTTGATGGTCAGGATGTATCTGGATATGCATTAATACATGAAAACGATCAAATTGCGATACCCTACAATAAAAACAAAACGGGGCACTATCATGGTGTGGGACTACATAATGGTCGGTTTCTTCAGAAACTGAGGGCATCTGCTTTAGGAAACTCTTCCGTTACGAAATTGGAAGGAAAAGCTACAGGATTAATTGAAGATCAAAATGGTGTTGTTACAGGCGTTAAATACAAAGATAAATCTACAGGGGAAGCAGAAACAATAAATGCTAAATTAACAATTACTAGCGATGGATTTTTCTCTCATTTTCGTAAAAAATTAAGTAATAATAAAAAAAGTGTCACTTCTTTTTTTGTGGGTTTAGTCCTGACAGATTGCCCTTTACCTCATTCTAATTTTGGACACGTCTTTTTATCGGGTCCAACACCTTTTATCTGTTATCCCATTTCCAGCAATGAAGTTAGATTACTCATTGATTTTGCGGGTGATAAAGCACCTAAAAAACCCTTTATCATAGAGTATTTAAAAAATAACGTTGAACCTTATATCCCTGAAAGTATGAAAAGCCATTTCAATCATGCTGTTAGTGAGCAAAACTTTAAGGTAATGCCCAATCACTATATGGCTGCAAAACCAGTATTAAAACCAGGGGCAGTTTTATTAGGAGATGCTTTAAATATGCGGCATCCTATCACTGGGGGAGGAATTACTGCAGTTTTTTCAGATGTGCAAATTCTTGGTTCGCATTTAATGAGTATGCCTGATTTTAATAATCATGGTCTGATACAAAAGAAAGTGCAGATGTACTATAGAGATAGAAAGCATGCTAATGCTAATGTAAACATAATGGCAAATGCATTGTATGGTGTTATGTCGAATGATTTATTAAAAAATGCAGTTTTTCAATATATTAAGCAGGGTGGGGACTGTGCATTTGAACCTATTTCCATTTTGGCTGGTTTAAATAGAAACCCAAAAATATTGATTAAACACTTTGTTGCCGTTGTTTTATGTGGTGTTAAAAATTTATTAAAAGAGGGTCTAACCAATACCCCGAAAGCATTTCGAATGTTTTGGGATGCGGTTAAAATCATTAAGCCGTTGGCAAAAAATGAATTAACCATTACTGGAGTTTTTGGCTCTAGCCGACATTAA
>CAZZIX010000270.1:0-3716 GCA_964654345.1 uncultured Methylomarinum sp. | reverse complement strand
TTGAAGCCGGTAGAGCAATTGCAAGCAATGGAATTTTGAGTATTTTCGCCTAAATCTGATTTTGTAGAGATTAAGAAAGAAGTAACTTTCCACATCTGAAAATTTGAATAGAGAATGTAATTTAAGCAAGGTGAAAATCAGTTTTTCACCTTGTCTCTATTATTTAACTGACTTTAAGGAACCTCTGGTCAAGTCCAATTATTTTTAGCTTGCTAAAACTGCCGATATTTTCCACGAAGATCGGTGCAATAGAGTGACTATTACGTCTCACTTCGTGAAAAATAGCGACAGTTTTTTCTGCGCTAAATTCTAATCGACTTAATCAGAGACTCCTTAACTTTTGATTGAATAAAGTTTACAACCTGATCTAAAGGAATATCCTGAGTTTCCTTATCAGTTCTTGCTTTATATTCAGCAGTACCCGAATCTAGTCCTCGATCACCAATGACAATACGGTGAGGAATACCAATCAGCTCCATATCAGAAAACATAAAACCAGCGCGTACTTTTCTGTCATCAAACAATACATCAATGCCAGCATCCTTGAAACCTTGGTACATTTTTTCTGCAACTTCTTTAAGTCGATCAGACTTATGCATGTTCATTGGACATAAAGCCACTTGAAAAGGTGCTAGTTTTTCTGACCAGATAATCCCCTTATCATCATGGCTTTGTTCAATTGCAGCGGCTACAATTCGGGAAATGCCTATACCATAACAGCCCATAAGCATAGTTTGGTATTTTCCTGCTTCATTAATGATGTTGGCTTTCATTGCTTCAGAATATTTTGTGCCTAACTGAAAAATATGTCCTACTTCAATACCTCGGGCTAAAGTGATAGTGCCATTTCCATCTGGGCTTGGGTCGCCTTCAACGATAAGTCGGACATCTTCAATTTGTGAGGGTAAGGGAAGATCTCGTTCCCAGTTAGTGCCTTTGTAATGTTTTCCATTTTTGTTAGCGCCGCAGATAAAGTCAGATAATAGGCTTGCGCTATGGTCAACGATAATTTTAATATCCAGTCCAATTGGGCCAATAGAACCAGGTTTACAATGGCAAGTGGCCAAAATTTCTTCATCACTGGCAAATTCTAATGGAGAAAGGATGCCTTCAATTTTTTCTGCTTTTAGAGTGTTTAACTCGTGGTCCCCTCGTAATAGTAAAGCGACTAAACTACCTTCTTCACCTTTAACGATCAATGTTTTTAAACATTGTTTGGCTGACACATTAAAAAATTGGCTGATTTCTTCAATGGTATGTTGATTGGGTGTATCAACTAAAGTTAACTCAGAGCTTGCAGGTGCTAGAGAACCATTAGGTAAAATAGCTTCTGCTTTTTCAATATTTGCAGCGTAATCACTTTCAGTCGAAAAAGCGATTGCATCTTCGCCTGATTCCGCTAAAACATGAAATTCGTGTGAAACAGCGCCGCCAATCGAGCCAGAGTCAGCAATCACAGCACGAAATTTAAGACCTAATTGGTTAAAAATATTACTATATGCCTGATACATTACATCATAAGTTTGCTGTAACGATTCCTGATCCAAATGGAAAGAATAAGCATCTTTCATGATAAATTCACGAGAACGCATAATGCCGAAACGAGGGCGAATTTCATCACGAACTTTTGTCTGGATTTGATAATAAGTAATAGGTAATTGCTTATAACTTTTTAATTCATTTCGCGCTAAATCGGTAATAATTTCTTCATGAGTAGGGCCTAGACAAAAATCACGATCATGACGATCTTTTAAACGCGCAAGTTCTGAGCCATATTGATCCCAGCGTCCAGTTTCCTGCCAAAGCTCGGCTGGTTGTAATACCGGCATCAACACTTCTAGTGCACCTGCTTTATCCATTTCTTCTCTAGTTATTTTTTCAACTTTGCGAAGAACTCTTAATCCCAAAGGTAGCCAAGTATATAAACCAGCAGCTAATTTACGGATTAACCCTGCTCGAATCATTAGTTTGTGACTTGCAATTTCAGCATCTGCAGGTATTTCTTTAACGGTATTAAGAGGAAACTGAGTAGTACGCATGTGTGTAAGAAGATATTAAAAAAGGGTGTATTCTACCGGCTAATCACGCGACTGTGAACGTATTTTCTATGATCAAACTAATTTTTCTAGGATAAAGAATACAGAATTTTGAAAAATAATCTTGATCTTTAGTTTTTTAGATTAGGTTTTTATTACTTATCAGATTTAATTATTAGTGAGATAAGTCTTCACGATTAACCGAAAAAGTAGAAAAAATTTAGCTTATCAATCATTTACTAATACTCATAGCATTGACTTTAAACCTTTTGATTGATTTTAAATTGCTATTATTATCATGGGTTTAATCTGGTTTTTTATATTAAACCTTATGTTTCAATAGCTTGGTTTCGTCAATCATCGTTATAAATTTCTGTGTGACTTAGATTGCAAAAATTAACAACTAACCTGAACTTTAATTATAACCGCCTAGTATATAACTTAAATTGATTTTATGAGGAAACCAGCTCGTGTTTAATATTAGTTACTTACTATCTTTCTTTTTACTACTATTTCTACCCTATTCAAATGCAATGGCAGATACCACCGCTCCTGGCGTATGCCTTGTGACTAAAACAATACAGGAAAACCAATGGACTCAAATTGGAATACCCTGTGATGCACCTGCAGGACAAAATACGATAGCCGCTATTTTTAGTGATGATATTCTCGGTATTTATGATACCGACTGGGTTCTTTTTTCTTTTAACCCAACTACTAATTCTTATGAAAAACCAGCCCTTACAGATATTGTAGAGGTAGGAAAAGGCTATTGGCTTATTAGTTTTAATCAATCAGCCACGCTGGATATGCCACTAGATAGCCAACCAGTAAACGTACAAAGCTCTCTACAATGCTCAACAGCAAATTGTTTTGAATCAACATTAGTCCCTACAGGAGACCTTCAATATCAAATGTTAGCTAACCCTTTTGAATATTTTATTGATGGAAGCGATTTACGAGTAAATACTGGTACTTCAGTGGGATTGACAATATTGGAAGCAGACACTAACGGTATTATTGACAAACAATTATGGAGTTTTAATGGATCTCGCTATGTTGAACTTCAAAACAAGATGATTTTACCTTGGACAGGTGTTTGGGTGGCAACCTTATCTGCTGCTTCAACCTCTCTGCCCCCCAAATTATTATTCCCAGCAAGTAATGAAGGTGTGTCAACCCCTATTACACGAGAGCAATTAGCAGTAATGATACTAAATGGAGCCGATGTAACTCAAGTTAATACGTCTCAAATTACAGATATGATCGATATATTTTCTCTTGCAACCTCTTTCAACCAAGATATAAGCAATTGGGATGTTGGTAATGTGACTAATATGGAATTTATGTTTTCTGATGCAACCTCTTTCAACCAAGATATAAGCAATTGGGATGTTGGTAATGTGACTGATATGGAGTTTATGTTTTCTGGTGCAACCTCTTTCAATCAAGATATAAGCAATTGGGATGTTGGCAATGTAACCAGTATGAGTCATATGTTTGATAGAGCAACATCGTTCAATCAAAATATAAACAATTGGAATGTTGGCAATGTAACCAGTATGAGTTCTATGTTTGATGGAGCAACATCGTTCAACCAAAATCTAAACAATTGGAATGTTGGGAATGTGACTACTATGGAGTTTATGTTTTCTGGTGCAACATTTTTCAACCAAGAGA
>CAZZIX010000269.1:0-3720 GCA_964654345.1 uncultured Methylomarinum sp. | reverse complement strand
GCATAAAGTGTGTCAAGTGTGGGGCAACTTATGTGGTATTTCTGTGCTTTTCTAATCGTATTTCCTAAAATAGCTTCTACTTCCATCGGTTTGTGGTTTTCATAATCTAATAACATGCTGGTTTTATAATTAGGCATGGCATAGGTGTTTTGTATATTTATATCAATGCTATCTTCCGGCAAAGGGTGTCCGCTGGCATCAGCAATAGAGCAAACTTCTTGCATGATGGTGCGGATTAATTTTTCTTGGGATGATAGTATTTCTTTGGTTGAAAGACCATCGGATAAAACTGATAGAGGATTGAAAGCAGCATTCCAAAGACATTTTAACCATCGACTGCTGATGATATTATCAGTTGTAATTGATTCTATTCCTGCTTGGTTGATTAAATCACTTAAATGTTGGGTTTTGATGGTCTTTTTATTTAAGCTACCTAGCGTTAGTTTTCCATAAGCTAAATGATGAATGACGCCTGGTTCTAATCTATTGCAACAAATAAACGCCAGTCCACTAATAATTTCATTATTGGGAAAAGCGTCAACAAGCTCTTGTTCAACATCAATACCATTTTGGATGAGTACGATACTGGTATTTTGACTAATGGCATTTTTTATTAATTGGACTCTATCTGTTTCTGGTGTATTTTTTGTGCAGAGGATGAGGTAATCAGCTTGTCCTTCGTGCTCTGAAGCTTTTTTTATTATTTGTGAGGGTGTAAAAACCCAGGAACCTAATGCTGAACTTTTAATTGAATAGCCTTTTTTTATAACCGTTTCGTAGTCAGAACGGCAGAGAATAGAAACGTCAGCTCCAGACTTTGCTAATAATGCGCCGTAAAAACTTCCAATCGCACCTGCACCAACAATCAGAATTTTATCTTGATTGATGGCCATTTTGATTCGCTAAGATCTCTTTCAAAAAAGGAATTGTCAATTTGCGTTGTGCTGCCAACGTTGCGCGTTCTATTTTGTTAAGTAATTTCCAGATTGATGGTAAATCGCTTGCATAATGAGTCATTAAAAACTTTCCAACATTGACGGGAATTTTAAAACCTAAAATATCGGCTTTATAAATAAGTGCGTTGAGTCGTTCTTCATCAGAAAGAGGGTTAAGTTTTAATGTTAAACCCCAGTTCATGCGAGTTTTAAGGTCGGGTAGTTGTAATCCAAGATATTTAGGAGGGCAGTGAGCAGATAATAGGAGGCAGTTGTTATTCTCTCTATGTAGATTGAAAAAATTAAAAAAAGCTTGCTCCCATATAGAATTTTCTATTATTTGATCAATATTATCAAAACAAACAAGATCAATGTTTTCTAACCCCTCAAGCATGGAAGGAGAGGGTAGTGATTTTTCAGTAAGTGAAAAATAGAAGGATGTTTTTTTTAAATTATTTGCTTCTTGGCAACAAGCTTGAAGCAAGTGAGATTTACCTGACCCCGCTTCCCCCCACAAAAAAATTTGTTGTTCATCGTTGATGAAAAGTTGTTGTAAATGGGTGATAATTTCTTCGTTACTACTTGGGTAAAAACCGCTAAAGCTATGCGTTGACAGAAATTCAAATTGTACTGCGAGTTGTTCTGGCACGTAATTATTTGGTTTTTTCTGCGCTGTAAACATAGAATGCTGACCCAGCACAAAGAAGTAGGCTAAAAATGATTTCTAGTAAACCATAGTAGAATTTTTCTGGGTCTACATAAACTTCTGAAACACCATGGGTAAAGTAAAATAGACTAATAAAGCTCATCCAGATGCAGCTTTTTAAATTGGCATTCAGCAAACCTTTAAATGGAATAAGAATAGGCGTAATCACGACTAACAATACAAGCGCAACAGGAAGGTGTGTTGATGGGGCTAAAATGGTATTCCAAAGCATTAACAGAGTGAATAACCCAAAAAAACCAGTCAAGGCCATGATGTAATAGTACTTTCTTTTCATGATATTTGTTTTAGAGCTTGTGCAGTTTTAGCAAGACGTTTTCCCAGTGAAATACAGATCTGTTTTTCATCAGCACTTAAATTGGATGTGGATGATGAAAAGTGACTGGGGCCATAAGGTGTTCCTCCAGTATTCGTTTCTTTTAAAGAAATTTCATTGCAGGGAATGCTCATGATTAACATACCGTGATGCATTAAAGGTAACATCATTGAAAGTAAGGTGCTTTCGTGTCCGCTATGCATACCACCTGTTGATGTAAAAACACCTGCTGGTTTACCTGATAACGTGCCTGGTAGCCAAATTTCAGTTGTTTTATCTATAAAGTGTTTTAGTGCACCCGCCATATTTCCAAAATGGGTGGGGCTTCCTAATGCCAGTCCATCACAAGATTTTAGGTCTTGAATGGTCGCGTAAGGCGCGCCTTTATCAGGAATCGTGTCTTCAATTTGTTCGCAAACAGTGGAAATTTCAGGTACAGTTCTTAGGGTTGCATCAACGCCTTCAATTGATTCTACACCTCTGGCAATTTGGTTTGCCATTTTTTCAGTGCTACCATCACGACTATAGTAAAGAATTAGAATGTTAGTCATTATTTACAGGATTGCCAGCACATCTTCGGGAGGTCGGCCTATTGCCGCTTTATCGTTAGCAAGCACAATGGGGCGCTCAATTAGTTTTGGGTTTTGAACCATACCATGGATGAGTGCATCAGTATCTAAATCTGGATTATCCAGCCCTGCTGCTTTATATTCTGCTTCTTTTTTTCGCATTAAATCGCGAGGCTGCATATCTAGTTTTTTTAAGATGTCTTCTAATTCAACTTGAGTAGGTGGGGTTTTTAAATATTCAATAATTTCCGGCTCTACCCCTTGTTCTTGTAATAATTGTAAAGTCTGTCTGGACTTGCTGCAGCGAGGGTTATGAAAAATCTTTACGCTCATGGTAATGTCCTAATAGTCAAAATAAATTAGAGAGTATAATAACATTATTGTTTAATAAACTGCGTTTAAAGCTATGCAATTACCAAATTATTCTTCGGGTCGTGTGTTAGTCATCGGCGATTTAATGCTTGATAGATACTGGCACGGATCAACCTCCAGAATATCGCCAGAAGCCCCTGTCCCTGTTGTTCATGTCAGTGATGATGAACAGCGGGCAGGTGG
Organism: uncultured Methylomarinum sp.; assembly: GCA_964654345.1. GTDB lineage: Bacteria > Pseudomonadota > Gammaproteobacteria > Methylococcales > Methylomonadaceae > QPIN01. The sequence continues at coordinate 621 of CAZZIX010000269.1, read as the reverse complement.
TGCAGGGAACGTGGCGTTAAATATAGCCGCATTAGGTGGAAAAGTATCGGTTTTAGGCTTTGTTGGTGATGATGAGCCAGCCCAAACATTGCAATCTTTATTACAAAATGCAGGTGTGTTGTGTTTATTTGAAACATTAACAGACTATCCTACCATCACTAAATTAAGAGTCATCAGTAGACATCAGCAATTGATTCGTCTGGATTTTGAAGATGGTTTTCACTCAGTTGATAATGAAAAGTTATTGCATCAATACCATGCAGAAATGATGCAGGCCAATGTGGTTGTTTTATCTGATTATGGGAAAGGAACATTAAATCAGGTTGAAAAATATATTAAATTAGCAACACAACTTGATAAACCAGTGCTGATTGATCCAAAAGGAACAGATTTTAATATTTACAAACATGCGACGTTAATAACCCCAAATCTGGCTGAGTTCGAAGGTGTAGTGGGTCGATGCCAAAATCAACAACAATTAGTAGAAAAAGGGATGAATTTACTTGAAAAAATGGATTTTAAGGCTTTATTGGTGACTCAGGGAGAAAATGGAATGACTCTATTAACTAGAGATGAGGCGCCTTTACATTTACCAACACATGCACAAGAAGTATTTGATGT
>CAZZIX010000268.1:2333-3762 GCA_964654345.1 uncultured Methylomarinum sp. | reverse complement strand
TTATTGCATGTTGCTAAGGTAATAAATGAGTCTGAGGAGGTGCATGTTTCTGGTGTTCGTTTTGACAAACCAGAAATTGACCTTGATGGTTTACGAGAATGGAAAAACAAGGTTACCTCTCAACTCACAACCGGTCTTTCAGGATTGGCCAAACAACGCAATGTAAAAATTGTACAAGGATTTGGACGTTTTGTTTCCGAAAATAAAATCGTTGTTGAGCATAATGATGAAACCTTTGAAATTGATTTTGAACAGGTAGTTATTGCTGTTGGTTCTAAACCAGTTAAAATTCCTGACTTTCCTTATGATGACCCTCGGTTGATGGACTCTACCGATGCATTGAATCTTGATGATGTACCGGAAAGACTGTTAATTATTGGAGGTGGTATTATTGGTTTGGAAATGGCAACTATTTATAGTGCATTAGGTAGCAAAATTTCCATCGTGGAAATGCAAGGCCAGATAATTCCAGGCTGTGATAAGGACTTAATCAGGCCTTTAATGCAGCGAATAAAAAAGAACTATGAAAACATTTTACTTTCTACTCGTGTAGAGTCCATCGAGGCTCAAAAGAATGGTTTGAATGTAAATTTTTCAGATGATAATCCAGAGCAGTTATTCGATAAAGTTTTAGTTGCAGTCGGGCGTGTACCTAATGGTCACATAATAGATGGGGATAATGCCGGGATTAATGTTGATGAAAGAGGATTTATTCAAGTCAATAAAAAACAGCAAACGAATGTTGATAATATCTATGCAATTGGTGATGTGGTAGGTAATCCTATGTTGGCGCATAAAGCGGTGCATGAAGGAAAAATTGCTGCGGAGGTAATTGCAGGCTTATCTTCTGAATGGCAAGCGTTAACGATTCCATCGGTTGCTTATACTGATCCTGAAATAGCCTGGATGGGTTTAACAGAAAATCAGGCAAAAGAGCAGGGCATTGACTATGAAAAAGGGGCTTTTCCTTGGGCGGCAAGTGGTCGATCTTTAAGCATCGGGCGTAAAGAAGGGATAACTAAAATATTGAGTGATAAACAAACAGGTCAAATTTTAGGTGCTGGGATTACAGGAACTAATGCTGGTGAATTGATTTCTGAAGCAGTATTGGCGTTAGAGATGGGGGCTAGTGTTGAGGATCTTGCTCTTACTATTCACCCACACCCTACTTTATCTGAAACCTTAGGGTTTTCTGCTGAGATGATTGAAGGTACTATTACAGATTTATTTCCGAAGAAAAAATGAAAAGAATATTTAACAAAAGCTTTATAACAAATTTAATTGCCATAGCAATTATTGCAGCAGGCTATTTTTCTCCTGTTTATCCGGAACTTATCAAGTCGATTGGCTTTTTTGCCTTATCAGGTGCAATTACAAATTGGATAGCGATACATATGCTGTTTGAGAAAGTCCCTTTGCTTTATGGGTC